>DAHVFL010000186.1 GCA_027316975.1 Chloroflexota bacterium
TACAATCACCCGCAAGATCGACGCTGCACGGAGCGGACGCGATGAATCGCGTCCCTACAATCACCCGCAAGATCGACGCTGCACGGAGCGGACGCGATGAATCGCGTCCCTACAATCACCCGCAAGAATGGAGAATCTTCTTTCTCTTTTAGCGAAAATGTGGGCTATCCTTGCTGCTGATAGCCCATTTCGTAATGAAGTTGCGACTGTTCTTCCCAGGATGGCTCTTGGGGCTGGGGCAGTCGTGTCGAGGGAGTGCCGCCTATGTTCTCTTTTTTCTGTTGTTCCAAACTCAACTGCAAACGCAGTTCCTCATTGCGCAGTTCCAGTCTCTTCTCACTGGCCCTGATGCTGGTTTTATAGACCTCCAGCAAAATACCGAAGACGATGCTCACCATGGTAATAATGAAAAGCATAATCACGACCGTCAGCCAGAAGTTATTGGCCAGCATTTGTATGAAACCCATTAACGTACCCTCGCATATCACTTTGATAATTTCTGCCAGGTAACAAACTCTCCTGCTTGCATGTATTACGTGAAAACGGGGACAGGGTTGCACTTTTGAGTGTATTCAACCGGGCACTGCCAGGTGACACCTGTGCCTTTCACTCTCAGGTTGTTTAGGAAGGAAGCCAGAAAGGTGGAAAGCTGTCATCCTGAGCGCAGCGAAGGATCTCTCCTCGGCAGCACGCAGATCCTTCGCTGCGCTCAGGATGACAGTTTCATCCGGCGCGTTTCAAGAAATCAACAAGTGAAGAAGTGGTTAGTCGGCAATAAGTGTGGACTGTTTCGCCTCAACTGGCTCACCTGCTGCCGCAGCGCGTTTCGCGGCCTGGATGGCAGGATCACGGCCCACGAACAGCGCCAACACCGCGCAGATGCCGCAGGCGATCACCACCACTGTAAAGGTGTCGTTGAGTCCCTGCGTGGTGATGTGTTGGGTAACGCATGTTTTGACCGCCGCCGCCCCGGCTCGCGCCAGTGGAGCGCAACTCGCCGCAATCCCTGTCAGGGGACGCTGCTGAAATGCTGCCGCCACTTCTGTGCCATGCGTGATGGCTCTCTGCGTGAGATAGGTGGTGAGTACCGAGACGCCGACGGCGGAAAAGACCTGGCGCGTGACGTTGACGAGCGAGGATGCCCGCGCCATAGCTTTATTACTGACGACAGAGAGGGCGAGTGTCTGCAAGGGAATGTTGACCAGCCCAAGCCCCAATCCGCGCATAATGAGCCACCCCTGCAAGGAGAGACCCGTCGTTGACACGGTTAATTGCGCCACGCCAATCGTGCCTACCGCTACCAGCGCAAAGCCGACAACAGCCATAATACGCGGCCCGACGCGATTATACAGCCCCCCTGAGATGACGACACCGATGGCGGAAGAAAGTCCCTGCAATATCAAAATCTCGCCCGCTGAAAGAGGAGTCAGCCCCTGAATGCGTTCAAAGAAGAAAGGCAGCAGGAATAGGCTGCCAAAGAGGAAGGCTGAAAGCGCCCAGGTGAGCACGTTCGCGATGGTGAAGGTGTAGTTTTGGAAGAGACGGATATCCATCACGGGGTCACTCACCACCAGTTCGGTGACAATAAAGGCAACCAGAACGACGCCGCCACCTATGAGGAAGGTCAGCACAGTGCTATCTCCCCAACCGCGGGAACTGGCCTCGGAGATCGCATAGACCACCGAGGTGAAGCCGACCATCGAAAGCCCCAGGCCCAGAAAATCGAAACGCCCCCTGGACGCCGGTACTTCATCTTGCTGGCGTTCCGCGACGCGCCCGCGCAGGACGAAGAACGCCAGGGTCAGAGCAATCACGCCAAGCGGCAAGTTGATCGTAAAAATCGCGCTCCAGCTAAAAGTGGTTGTCAGGTAGCCGCCAATGGTTGGGCCAAAGGCGGGAGCCAGCAGGACAGGCACGCCAATAATAGCCGAAGCGACACCGCGTTCGGTAGGAGGAAAGGCGCGGTATATCAGTGCGAAAACGATGGGAAAGAGACCGCCGCCGCCAATACCCTGAATAACGCGGAAGAGAATCAGCATTGTTTCGGACGGGGCAATAGCGCTCAGCCCTGAACCAATAGTAAACAGGCCCAGCGACAACATGAACACCAGTTTGGTGCCGATTTTATCGCTCAGGTAGCCAGCGATAGGAATGACGGCGGCCTGGGCAAGGAAGTAGCCCGTGGCAACCCAGGTGATGGTGGAGAGATCAGTATGAAAAGCCAGTTGCATTTGTGGCAATGCCACACTAACAATGGTATTATCCAGAACCGCCATGAATAAGCCAAGCGCGCCAATCAAGGCAACCTGCCATTTATAGTCGAGCCGCATGAAAGATCTCACTTTCTTATCTCGTTGAATGGAACTAGATTATCGAATGTTGTTCAGTGAATGATAAAAAAAGAGTGGGTTACTCTTCTTGCCTGGTACTCCATGCCGCGAACATATCGCACATGGCGCGATGTATCAACTCTTTTGCGCGCGGTTCGCCTCCATGGATGCGATCCACCATCGACAGCGAAATCAGCCCGTGAACGAGGCTGCGTATAATCTCTACCGCGCCTTCAATATCGGGAATATCTACTCCCCTGGCCTGCGCCCAACCCACCAGCGCTTCTTGTGTGGTGACAAATGACTCGCGGGCAGCGGGTGGTTTTTCGAGGCAATCAAAAGATACTCCCCCCAGACCATTCATGACCTGGTAAAGTTCCGGGTTGCTCATGGCAAAATTCCAGTAGGCTTCCGCCATGTTGAGCAGGCGTTGCTCAGGGTCTTCTGTCACTTTCCAAACTGCTTTGAGCGCCGCCGCCATCTGGCGAAAGCCCTCTCTCAACAGTTCGACCAGGATATCTTCTTTGCTCTCGAAGTATTCGTAGATCGTCGGCGGACTATATTCAATGCGTTCCGCGACTTTGCGGATAGTTACCGACTGCCATCCTTCTTGCCGCGCGATCTCCCGCGCTGCCGTCAGGATGCCCTGCCTCACCTCTTGTTTTTCTCGTTCGCGTCGTTGCTTAATGCCCATATCTTTATGGCCGTTCTATTTTCTAACACTGTTCGACAAAATCGTACCATGTATTTCGGGTGAAGTCAAGAGTTTGAGGAACTTTTTTAGCACTGTTTTGTGAGAGTTATTAGCTCGGCCTGGGCGACCCATCACAACACATGTGGCGCACACCTTGCAAAATGCGTTCCTGGGAAAAGCCGCGTTCTTGTCTTTGGAAGAGATAGAACGGAGGACTCAATAGCCCCAGAATAGCATCTGCCACGAATGGGACATCCAGGGAGGTCAGTTCACCACGTTCTACCGCTTCAGTAAGCAGTCCTGCCAGCAATTCATGCAACCAGAGATACCAGGGCGACTGGTGAAAGGAAAAGCGCCGCGAGATGCCCGATGCGTCGCACCGGGCATCTCGCAGAAGAGTTGCGGCAACCGGTTCCAGCATAGTGCCCTGCTCTTCGAGCAAAGCCACCATTTTTACCAGGACGCGATCCAATCGCTCAAGCGCAGAAGCCGCCCCGACTGCATCGAGCAGCGTCGCGATCTCTTCCACGAATCGCTCGTGGCGCTCGCGCATCAAATCCATGCACAATTCGCCCTTATGGCGATAGCGGCGATAGAGCGTGCCCTGCCCGATGCCGGCAGCCAAAGCGATCTGGTGCATACTGACAGCGGCAACGCCATGCTCCCCGAAAAGGTGTCGCGCAACGTCTAATATGCGTTGGCGATGCTCCGCCGCATCACGTCGTTCGCGCCGGTGGTGAGACGCGATCCACTCCGACACGCCCAGAGGACACAAATTTTGACGAGATTCTTCTTTCACTGCACTTCCTCTTGACAAGTGGACAATTGTCCGTTACAATGGATATGTGGACATATGTCCATTTAGAGTGTAACACATAGTGATGATATGGTCAATACGCAACACACCAGGGGCATAAAACTATTTCGTTTTTCATGTATGATATGAAAGGATTACCAATGAACCGCTTTTCTACTGCTGAGAAAGAATATATGCATAGTCAGCGTCTGGGCCGACTGGCTACTGTTAATCGAGCAGGAGAGCCACACGTCGTACCAGTGACTTTTCGCTACAATGCCGAACTGGATGTGATAGATATTGGTGGGCATGGCATGAGCCGCAGCAAGAAGTTCCGCGATATATTACACAATGCAAACGTGGCGTTCGTCATTGATGATGTACTCCCGCCCTGGCAGCCACGCTTTGTGGAGATACGCGGGCGGGGGGAACAAGTTTTTGCAGGGGGTCAAAACTTTGGTTCAGGCTTCGCGCCAGAGATGATACGTATTTCCCCCAGGCGCATCATTTCATTCGGGCTGAGCGCTGATGGAGAAAGCGTCCCTCGTTCTAGCCGCAAGGTAGAATAGCTCAAGTATCCAACATTAAGAGGAAGAACATTATGGCAAATAAGCCGGCCATCTGGGCCGAAGGACTCGAAAAAACGTATGGAAAAACGCGCGCGCTGGCAGGGATTGACCTGGTCGTCGAGGAGGGGAGCGTGCTTGCGCTTCTCGGCCCGAACGGCGCTGGCAAAACCACAGCCGTGCGCATTCTGACCACGCTCTTAAAGCCGGACGCCGGACACGCGGAGGTAGCCGGGCTGGATGTTGTCAAATACGCCGACCAGCTGCGCGCCCGCATTGGTCTGGCCGGCCAGTATGCCGCCGTTGATGAAAACCTCACCGGTTTTGAAAATCTGGTGATGTTCGGGCGGCTCTATCATTTATCCGGCGCGGTTGCGCGGAAGCGGGCAAACGATTTGCTTGAACGCTTTGATCTCGTTGATGCAGCCAGGCGCGTCGTAAAGACGTATTCGGGAGGAATGCGCCGCCGCCTTGACCTGGCGGGAAGTCTGATTATGACGCCTCCTGTCCTCTTTCTCGACGCGCCGACGACCGGACTTGATCCGCGCGGGCGACTCGCTATGTGGGATGTCATCAGCACCCTGGTCGCCGATGGCACCACCGTGTTACTGACGACGCAGTACCTGGAGGAAGCCGATCAACTGGCGAACCAGATTGTGGTTGTTGACCTGGGCAAGGTGATCGCCAGGGGCACATCCGACGAACTGAAAGCCCAGGTTGGAGGAGAACGGCTTGAGATTACGGTAGCGCGTGGCGGTGATCTTGATGTTGCCGCCGAAGCTATGCGTTCTTACAGTCAGAGTGAGATTCAGGTCAACGCTTTTGACCGTCAACTTATTGTGCCAGTGGCACAAGGCGCGCAAATCCTGGCATCCGTCGTGCGCGATCTGGATGCCGCCAACGTTCCAGTGGACGACCTGGCGCTGCGCCGCCCCACACTGGACGATGTTTTCCTGACACTGACCGGACGCGCCGCTACCACAGGCGACCTGGCGATAGATACACCGGCCCCACGGCCACTGGCAAGGAGTACCCGATGAACGTAAGCAATATCCGTTTCACAGGACAACTGAAACCCCTGTCACGTCCTCGCATCTACTGGACCATCTCGGACGCGCTGGTGCTTGCGAAACGCCACCTGATCCAGATTCCGCGCATTCCAGAGGAGCTGGTCTTCGCGACCATTCAGCCTATCATGTTTGTGCTGCTCTTCCGCTACGTCTTCGGAGGCGCAATCGCGGTTCAAGGCACTACCTATGTCAACTACCTGATGGCCGGCATTTTCGCGCAGACGGTCATCTTTGGCGCAACCACCACCGGCGTTGGCCTGGCAAGCGACCTGCAAAAAGGTCTGGTTGACCGCTTTCGATCGCTGCCGATGGCGAAATCAGCGGTACTGACTGGAAGAACCCTCTCAGACATGGTGCGCAATACTTTTGTCGTGATCGTCATGTGGTCGGTCGGTCTGCTCGTCGGCTTCCGCCCACAGGGTTCCGTCATTTCCTGGTTCGCGGCAGCGGCCATACTCCTGCTCACCAGTTTCGCTTTCTCGTGGATCTCGGCAACCATCGGGTTGTTAGTGAGCAGCGTTGAGGCGGCGCAATCGGCTGGCTTCATCTGGCTCTTTCCGTTGACCTTCGCCAGCAGCGCGTTCGTGCCGACAGCAAGTATGCCCGGTTGGCTGAGAGCCTTCGCCGAACACCAGCCAGTATCGCTGATCGTCAACGCGGTGCGCGGATTGCTCCTCAATACCCCCGACGCCTCAACCATCTTGCAGGCGCTGGCGTGGTGTGTAGGCATTCTGATCGTCTTTATACCGGTAGCTGTCTGGGCCTATGGGCGAAGGACAGCACGGTAGGCATTACTTCACACGCGCAATTTATCACGCATCCAATCAGCCTGCTGGGGTCGATGTTTGTAGGGAATATTATTGCAGACATGGTTGCCGTCCTCGAACAGCCAGAATGTCGCGCGGCTGCCGGCATCCGCCGCGATACGCTTTCCCTGTTCTGCTGGCACAAGCCGGTCGCGAACCCCCTGGATAACGAGCAAGGGACGTTCAACTTTTTCCGCGACGCCCTGTAAGTTGAACTGATTCAGCTTGTTCATCGAATCTTCCACATTTGCGCCTTTTAGACGGTATATGTACGTTTCGCGGCTTATCTGGGGACGCTGCGCGAAGTTCTCGCCGGGATTATAGGGGCCGCAGTTTTCGATAGTCGCAAGAAGTCTACGCTCGAAGGCGGCGGCTCGCACGGCGTAATATCCGCCCAGGCTGACGCCCATCAGCCCGACCCGCTTTGCGTCTACATCCGATCGGCTCTCAAGATAATCGACGGCATAGCGCACAGGCACTTCGTAGTCGAAACGCATGGCGTGCTCGAATTCCATCTCGCCCTGTCCCGGACCGTCAATCGCCAGCACCGCCATACCGCGCCGCAAAAAATCTTCGCCATACACGTGCAGTTCCTCTTTTACCGAATCCAGGCCAGGCACAAGGATCACAACCGGCGGGCGAGGAGTATGCCAGGGTTTTCTGAATATGCCGTACATGGTTGCGCCTCCCTCGTAGGGGATGGCGACATGCTCGCCGGGAAAGTCGAAATAGGGCAGGGCGCGCTGGTAGTATTGCACGGTATAATCGTGCGCGGCGCGCAATTCTTGCGGATGGCGCACAAACAAATATTTGCCGAAGTGGTAGCAGATAGCCGCTTGATAAAAGTGCTGGCCTGCCGACGTGTAATAACCGCGCGCCTCAGCTTCTTCACCCATCTGCGCGTGCATGGCTCCGCACTCTGACCATGCCCGGCACCAGTCGTCCCAGCGCTCGACAGTAGTGGTGACACGCTGGAAGTCGTTGGCATCGATGCCGTTTGAAATAAAGCGGGGAGCCCAATTGTCGATGGCGCTCTGCACCATGTCGTCTCTTGCCATGAATCTATCCTTTTATGCTTTGGAGAGCGTGCCACCCAGGTAGAGATGGCCGATCTCCGGGTTGTTCAGGATTTCTGTATGCGTTCCTTCCAGGCGCACCCGCCCGCTTTCCAATACCACTCCGTTGTCGGCGAGGCTCAGTCCGGTGCGGGCGTTTTGCTCTACCAGCACGATGGTGCGCCCGCTGCTTTGCATGACCTTGATCGTTTCTATTACCTGCTTGAAGGTTCTGGGGTCCAGTCCCATCGATGGCTCATCCAGCAAGATCATACGCGGGTCCAGCATCAGGCAGCGCGCAAACTCTACCAGTCGCTGCTGCCCGCCCGAGAGGTTGCCCGCTTTATCGTTGGCGCGCGTTTTCACGATGGGAAACATCTCCTCAACTTCGCCCAAACGACGCGCAACCAGGGCAGAATCGTTGAGCATGTACGCGCCGAGCCGCACGTTCTCGCGCACCGTCATAGAGGGGAAGAGACTGTGATTTTGCGGCACCTGCACAATGCCCAGCGCCAGAATCTGGCGCGGCGCGAGACCAATCAGCGAGTGACCATCGAAGGTTATCTCGCCCAGACGCGGTTTCAACAACCCGCTCAGCACGCGCAACACCGTCGATTTACCTGCTCCATTGGGGCCAACGATACAGGTGGTGGTAGCTTTCTCGACTGTCAGATCGATGCCTTTTAGTACATCGCCCCCGTCATAGCCCGCGTAAATATTGTGTATTTTCAGCAACATCTCTTTAGTCTGCCTTTCAAAACATCTAAAAAATGTATTAATTACTGCATTACTCATGCAGCACACCGCACTCTCTTAGAGAGTGTGTGGCCCCAGCCGGGCAAGGAACCGCTGGTAGATGTTGACCGCGCTGTTCTCGTCGCGGTCCATCACTAAGCCGCAGTTCTCACAGCGATACACGCGTTGCCAGAGAGGCATGTCTTGTTTGCGCTTACAGACATGACACATCTTCGTGGTATTGCGTTCGCTGATAACATATAGTTCTTTCCCAAAGCGCAGACACTTGTATTCAAGCATCTGCATAAAGCCATAGAGACCCCAATCATTATACACCATGCGGTTGCGGATCTGCCGCTTCCGCCGCTCTTTGGG
>DAHVFL010000187.1 GCA_027316975.1 Chloroflexota bacterium
ATCGCGCGCGTCTACGGCCTGCAAGATGTGAAGTATCTTGAACTGGTAGAATTTCCTCGCACCGGAATCATGGGTATGGCCTTTAACCTCGAAGAGGAAACGGTCAGTTGCCCCATCCTGGGCGATTATACACATATACGTGAAGACGACGAAGTGCGCACAACGGGCCGCGTTATCTCGGTTCCTGTTGGCGACGCGCTGATTGGTCGCGTGGTGAACCCTCTCGGCGAGCCAATCGACGACAGAGGACCCATCCTTACAGAAAAGACGCGCACGGTCGAACGTGTGGCTCCCGGTGTGATTACGCGCCAGTCGGTGAACACACCCGTGCAGACTGGTATCAAAGCTATCGATAGCATGATCCCCATCGGACGGGGACAGCGCGAATTGCTGATCGGCGACCGCCAGACGGGTAAAACGGCGGTTGCGATCGATACCATCATCAACCAGAAGGGCAAGAATCTGATCTGCATCTACGTGGCGATTGGTCAGAAGAACTCGTCCGTGGCGCGCACACATGCCATTCTGGAAGAGCAGGGCGCGATGGAACATACCATCATCGTCGTCGCTGGCGCTTCGGACCCGGCTCCCTTGAAGTATCTCGCGCCCTACGCGGGATGCGCGATAGGTGAAGAGTTCATGGAGACCGGACGCGACGCGCTCATCATCTATGACGACCTGACCAAGCACGCTGAAGCGTACCGTAACATCTCGCTGATTATTCGCCGCCCGCCCGGACGCGAGGCGTATCCTGGCGACGTGTTCTACCTGCACTCTCGCTTGCTGGAACGCGCTGCCCGCCTCAACGAAGATTACGGCGGCGGCTCGCTGACAGCGCTTCCCCTCATTGAAACCAAAGCCAACGACATTTCGGCCTATATCCCGACGAACGTCATCTCGATCACCGACGGGCAGATCTTCCTTGAGACAGACCTGTTTAACGCCGGTCAGCGACCCGCCGTAAACGTCGGTCTTTCTGTCTCCCGCGTGGGCGGCAACGCGCAGACACGCGCTATGCGCCAGGTGGCAGGTTCACTGCGCCTCGACCTCGCCCAGTTCCGCGAATTGGCCGCTTTCTCACAGTTCGCATCCGACCTGGATAAGGCCACGAAGAGCCGCATTGACCGCGGCCAGCGCCTGACCGAAATTTTGAAGCAGCCGCAGTACTCGCCTCTTCCGGTAGAAAAGCAGGTCATGATTATCTATGCCGCCACCAATGGCTACCTCGATGATGTGAGCCTTGATAAAGTGGCCGCGTGGGAAACCGCGTTCTACCGCTTCATGGATGCCAGCCATCCAGAGGTAGGTGAGGAAATCGTCGAGAAATCCGTCAACGGTCGCGATAAGATGACAGATGACCTGTTGAAGCGCCTGGGCGACGCCATTAACGAGTACAAGCAGACCGCCGCGCCGAATTAGGAGAACGGATATGCCATCAACCAGAGCAATCCGGGGGCGCATCCGGTCAGTAAAAAACATCGCTCAGATCACCAAAGCTTTGCAAATGGTGGCGAGCAGCAAGATGCGCAGGGCGCAGGAGCGTGTGGAGCAATCACGCCCCTACGCTGAGCAACTGCGCGAGCTGGTCTCGCGTCTCGCGCGCGTTACGGGCGAAGATGTTGGGAATCTTGCCCTGCTCAAGCAGCGCCCGGTGCGTAACATCGGCTACGTGCTGATTACACCGGATCGCGGTATGAGCGGCGCGCTTTCCAGCAACATCAATCGTAAGGCAGCTACAAGCGCGCTGGACCAGCAGAAAACGTTCGCGGAGCAGGGGACCCGTCCTGGCGTTGAGTATGTAGCGGTTGGACGCAAAGGCCGCGATTTCGTGATGCGCAACTCGTTCCACCTGACGGCGGAATTCACGAACTATGGCGACAGGCCATCGCTTATCGATGCTTCGGCCATTGCCCAGGTCGCGACAGAAGCTTTCCTGAACGAGAGCGTGGACGTGGTCTACATGGTCTATCCCAAATTCATCAACACGGTGACGCAGCAGCCAACTGTTGCGCAACTGCTACCAGTTCAGCCACCCGGCGATGACAGTAATGCGGGCCATGAAACCATCGAGTACATTTATGAACCGGACGCGGCAAGCATCTTCGAAGCTTTGCTGCCTCGCTACATCGATGTCCAGGTCTACCAGGCGCTGCTCGAAACGCTAGCCAGCTTTTATTCAGCGCAAATGGTAGCCATGAAAAACGCGAGCGACAACGCGAAAGATCTAATTCAAGACTTAACCCTTACCTATAATAAAGCGCGCCAGGCCGCTATCACGACCCAGATTCTGGAGGTTGTGTCTGGCGCGAATGCGTGATAGGGATAGTGGGGTTGCCCGGACGTAACCCCATGGATGGAGAAAATACATGACAACACAAACAGGCGCAAAAGGAAAAATTGTGCAGGTGCTTGGCGCTGTCGTAGACGTTGAGTTTCCGCCAGACCAGTTGCCGGACATCTTTAACGAGCTACGCACTCGTATTGCCGGCGCTGACAAGGACCTCTCCCTTGAGGTTGAGCAGCTCCTGGGTAATAACTGGGTGCGCTGCGTGGCTATGGGCGCAACCGATGGCTTGCAACGCGGTATCGAAGTGGTAGATACGGGCGCATCGATCAGCGTTCCCGTCGGCCCAATGACGCTGGGGCGCATTTTCAACGTGCTCGGCCAGGCCGTAGACAACAAACCCGAAGTGGATGACGCACCGCGCCGGCCCATCCACCGCGAGGCGCCCACCCTGGAAGAACAGGCAGCCAACATCGAGGTATTTGAGACGGGCATCAAAGTTATTGACCTGATCTGCCCCTTCATGAAAGGCGGTAAGATCGGCACATTCGGCGGCGCTGGCGTGGGCAAGACCGTTATCATTCAGGAGCTCATCAACAACATCGCCAAGGGTCACGGCGGCTACAGCGTCTTCGCGGGCGTGGGCGAGCGCACCCGCGAGGGGAACGACCTCTACCATGAAATGCAGGAAGCGAAGGTTATCGACCGCCTGGCTATGGTTTTCGGCCAGATGAACGAGCCTCCGGGCGCGCGCCTGCGCGTGGCGCTGAGCGGCCTGACCATCGCGGAATACTTCCGTGATGATGAAGGCAAAGACGTGCTGCTCTTCATCGACAACATCTTCCGCTTCACGCAGGCTGGTTCGGAAGTGTCGGCGCTGCTCGGTCGAATGCCATCAGCCGTAGGTTATCAGCCCAACCTGGCGGAAGAGATGGGCGAACTGCAAGAGCGCATCACCTCGACCAAACGCGGTTCAGTCACGTCGATGCAGGCTGTTTTCGTGCCTGCCGACGACTACACCGACCCCGCTCCCGCGACCACCTTCGCCCACCTGGACTCGACGATTATTCTGGAACGCTCGATCTTTGAGCAGGGTATCTATCCAGCCATCGACCCACTGGCTTCCACCAGTCGTCTCCTCGATCCGAACGTTGTCGGGCAGGAACACTACGATGTCGCCCGCGCGGTGCAGCGCGTGTTACAGCGGTACAAGGATTTGCAGGACATTATTGCCATTCTGGGTATCGATGAACTATCTGACGAAGACAAACTGACGGTGGCGCGCGCGCGCAAATTGCAGCGTTTCTTCTCACAGCCTTTCACAGTGGCGACCGTCTTTACCGGTATGGAGGGCCGCTACGTTCCCGTGAAGGAGACCGTGCAGGGCTTCAAAGAAATCCTCGAAGGCAAGTACGACCACATCGGTGAAAGCCACTTCTACCTGAAGGGCAACATCGAGGAAGTTGTGCAGAGCTACGAGAAAGAGCAGCAGAAGGGTTAAACGATGGCGACACACACAACCATGCACGTTGAGGTTGTTACCGCCGAGCGCGAACTCTACAACGGCGAAGCAGATGAGCTGATCGCCCCCGGCACGGAGGGTATGCTTGGCATTCTGCCCCGGCACGCCGCGCTGCTCACAACGTTGAAACCAGGTACGCTGCGTATCAAACTGAACGGCGCAGAGGAACCCCTGTTTGTCTCAGGCGGTTTCCTCGAAGTGTCCAATAACCAGGCAACCGTGCTGGCCGACACTGCCGAACACGCCGAAGAGATCGACCAGGCCCGCGCCGAAGAAGCGCGGCGACGCGCCCAGGAGCGACTGGCCCAGACCACGTCGAACACCGAGCGCGCTGAACTGCAGGCAGCTCTGCAACGCGCCATCGAACGCCTGAGAGTCTCGGACATCGTGCGCCGCAGACGCGGCCCCCGCATCGAGATGCCCCAACAAGAACAATAACGAACTGTAGGGACGCGATCAATCGCATCGGCTTTGTATGGCGCACTGCTGCTCATTTAGCGGACGCGATCAATCGCGTCCCTACAGTTCGTTAGAAATTTCCACTGCTCCCACCGCCGATATTGCCACCACCTATATTTCCTCCACCGAAATCACCGCCAGTACCGCCTCCGAAATTACCGTTAGTGGTGTTGTTAAACATCTGCTGTTGGATGCTTTCGCTATTCTGGCGTTCCATCTCTTCTCTACCGAGTTCATATCCAGCCATGCCGCCAACCATCGTGCCTGTAGCGCCTGCTTCAAATGGCGTGGCATCAAGCGGCTGGGCGTTACGCGCTACCGTTGATCGTCTCGATCCTACTCCCATGGCTGATCGTGTGGCCGCCCTCATAATAAACAACACAACCACAATCATGGACGCGGTGAAAATGAAAGGCATGATAGAGGAGGCATCAGAGCCAGAATTTGTAACCGTCTGCACCTGTCCCGTATCGATCTGTCCGTTGGGAGGATAGCCGTTCGTGTCGGGTGGTGGCGCCAGCGCGGTATTGAGCGATTGCAGCGCGGCCACCGTCGCGCCGGTATAATCGCCATTATTGAAGTTTTGTGCGAATGACTGGATTGCAGATGTATACTGGTCGTTGCTCAGCGGCACCTGTGTGCCGCCTACAATCGACAGATAACGATGTGCAGTATCAATATTGATGACGATCAAGTTGCTGTCGTTCGGCCCAATCAGGGTTGTGGTGAATGTATCGAAAGCAGTTGTGGAGCCGTTAAAGGTTTTGGTGGTATAGATGCTGACAGGATTTGGAAGTTGAGAAGCCTCGTTGGTTAGCTGTGTCGCATCAAGCACATGCGCATTATCAACGATGTTTACGTTGTCGGCGAGAACGCGCACAGACGTGACTGCCAGTAGTGTTATGGCTGCGCAAAAAGCAAATAGACCGAACAGTAATCTGCGACCGCGAAGCGCTCCATGTTGAGATGTTTTCATGCGCCAACTCTTTCTTTTTACCAGTACAGGCAAAAGTGGGTACCAGGTCAAGATTATTCTACCATATATTAACGCTGAGGTGGAGCGGAAATACAATTGGGAAAAGTGCTTGATGCGCTGGCTCATACGCACTTTTGCTGAGACATACGTTCCAGGTATACTATGAATGGTTGTCGTGTGTCTCCTTTTTACTGGAGAGGATTCTCTCCTGACAGTGATAAGGGTAGCATGGATTCATTGGAGTTCTATTAGAAAAAAATGTGAGTGTTCCAATGTTCAAGCCATCATGATCCGCTTCTTTGAGCGCAAACATAAGAACCTCAAGCACGTTACGGCCTCGCAAACAGATTCTCCATGATACAATGAACTACAGGCTCTATGCCTGATGATTATTACCAATCACAATAGGCCCTGTCATGCTGAGCGCAGCGAAGCATCTCCTGACTCCTCGATCCAGACCCTTCGCTTCGCTCAGGGTGACAACACCTGATTACAACAGTAAAATGGAGATGAAACATTAGATGAGTACGACACCTGGTGGGCGTCCGCGCCCGTTTGTGCTGGTTATTATGGATGGATGGGGGATCAATCCCCGCAAAGAGGGCAATGCTATCGCGCTGGCGCGCACGCCCACTATCGACAGGCTGGCGCGCGAGTGGCCGCATACGGCGGTCAGGACTTCGGGCGAGGCGGTTGGTCTGCCGGAGGGGCAGATGGGCAATTCTGAGGTGGGGCATCAGAATATCGGCGCGGGGAAGCGCGTGCTGCAAGACTACACGCGCGTCAGCGAGTCGATTAAAGACGGCACCTTTTTTCATAATCCGGCGCTGCTCAAAGCGGTTGCGCATGTCAAGAAGAACGGGTCGGCGCTGCACCTGTGCGGGCTGTTGGGCAATGGCGGCGTTCACGCGCACGAATCGCACCTTGAAGCTCTGCTACAACTGGCGCATATGCACGACATCGAGCGCGTGTATATCCACAGCTTCACCGATGGCCGCGACTCCTCGCCAACGGGCGGCATCGAATTCATGCAACGATTGCAGGCGCGTGCCACTGAAATCGGTGGCGAACACGCCGCGAAGGTGGCGACCGTGAGCGGTCGCTATTACGCGATGGATCGCGATAATCGCTGGGACCGCACGGGCATGGCCTATTTTGCCATGACGCGGGGCGAGGGCTTGCAGGCCAACTCTGCCATTGCCGCTATTCAACAATCCTACGACAGGCATGTTACCGACGAGTTTATTCTGCCAACGGTGGTGATGGAAGAGGGCAAGCCGGTGGCGGTCGTTCAGGCGGGTGACGCGCTGATACACTATAATTTCCGCCCCGACCGCGCGCGCCAGCTTACTAAAGCCTTCGTGATGCCAGATTTGCCGCCGCAAGCCGCGGGCAAGTTCAATCGCGGGCCGCGCCTGGCCGACCTGCGCTATGTGATGATGACCGAGTATGAGGAAGGTCTGGACGCGGATGTAGCCTATCGCGCCGATGAAGTAGAGATGCCGCTGGCGCGTGTCATCTCAGAGCAAGGGATGCGCCAGTTCCATACAGCCGAGACGGAGAAATACGCCCACGTTACCTACTTCATCAACGGGCGGCGCGAAACGCCTTTTCCTGGCGAAGATCGCGTACTGGTGCCATCGCCCAGAGTGCCGACTTACGACCTGCAACCGGAGATGAGCGCGGCAGGTGTGACCGATACGGCAGTCGAACACATACGCGGCGGGCAATACGACCTGGTGATTATGAACTATGCCAATGCCGATATGGTGGGTCATACAGGCGTAATCGAAGCGGCCATCAAAGCGGTCGAGACGGTGGATACAGGCATCGGGCGCGTAGTTGAGGCTACACTGGCAGTAGGCGGCGGCCTGCTGATTACGGCGGATCATGGCAACGCGGAACAGTTGATCGACTACAAGACGGGCAAACCATTCACCGCGCACACCACTAACCCGGTGCCGCTCTACTTCGTGGCACCACAACTGGCCCAGGCGAAGCTGCGCGCCGGTGGCATCCTGGCCGATGTCGCGCCCACCATCCTCGACGTGCTGCATATCGCGCAACCGAAAGACATGACGGGTAGATCGCTGGTTACACGATAACGGCAACAGTGTGGGGGCAAGGCCCATGGGCGTGAACGTCAGCCGAAAGTATCCGTGTTCAAACGTTCAGTGACATCCATGGGGTCGTCCCACCCTCTGTCATCCTGAGCGTAGCGAAGGATCTCTCGCGGAGCCGTGCGCAGATCCTTCGCTGCGCTCAGGATGACAGGGCCTGGCGCAGCATGACAGGGCCTGGCGCAGCATGACAGAGTCTTTATGTTTGCGCCTCCGGGAGCAAGCCCTCACCCGTACCCTGTACGGCATTGGCGATACTTTGTTATTGGGTAAAGGCAAAACTTGTCCTTGTCTGACTTCGATAAATTGATGCGAGTTATCCACATGTCGCATAGATATATGTGGATAACTTATAGTTAGTGTGGACAAACTCGCCGGTTGCCTACGGAATGCGTTCGATATTCAGAATTGGCGCGATGAGGATATTTCCGTCCGCGAGGCGCAGGCGCACGGCTCGTCCCTGCACGCCGGAGAGGAAGCGGTGCAGGTGGACGAAGAAGTAGTCTATATCGCCTGTCATACCCACGTTTGCGCCGGAGCGCACTCGCACTCGCGCGCCCAGTCGTAAGCTGGTATCGTATGCGGGCGGTTGCCAGTTACGCTGTGTTTCTGCTTCTGGTAGAGAGATAACGAGTTCGGGGTAGAGCGCATAGCGAGTTGAAGTCACACCTGACAGCAAGGCTATCGACCCCTGGTAGCGAGTGAGCGCCTGGAGAGTGGACTGCGGCATGGTTTGGGAGCCAAATCCTCCGGTAAAAAGCATTGTCAGAGGGGGCAGGCTAGCCTGCGCCATATCGACATTAACACTATCCAGCAGATCGAAGGCATCAAGGCCCAGAAAGCCTTCAAAATCGCGCATTTCGATACTACCGGCAACGATGCCCACCACGCCGGATGCAACAGCCTGGCGCAGTATGGCGAAGCTAGCCTGGCCGGGAATTACCAGAATTGCGCCCGCGGGAACGGGCGAAGATCGAGAAGGGGCCGGCTGCCACAGAGTCAAGAAGCCCGCGACCTGCTGGCCCGCGCCAATGTGGCCCGCCAGCACGGCGGCGCG
>DAHVFL010000188.1 GCA_027316975.1 Chloroflexota bacterium
TGTCATTCTGAGCGCAGCGAAGAATCCGCGTTTGGCTCTACGTGAGACTCTGAGCGCAGCGAAGAATGACAACGAAGATGGCTCAAAGAAGTTGGACAGACTGGTAGAGGCGTTTCTATGATGAAATTGAGCACGATGCTTGCTGTCGATAGGGCAGTTGATAGGCATGGGAAAAGCCTGATCGCAGAGCAGGTTTTAAAGGCGTGGGAACATGATCGAGACTCTGTTACGTTCTTCAGAGCCAGCGCCAACTTCATCTACCTCTTCAGTAAAGGGGGAAAACCGTTCTTTCTGCGTTTTGCCGCCAGTTCCGAGCGAACAAGGGAAGCCATTGAGGCAGAGATTGACATTCTCAAGTGGGTAGCGGCCAGGGGAATTACGCTGACGCCACCTGTCGAATCCGGCAACGGCAACTTCGTTGAAACGGTCGAGACTGATCTGGGGACATTTCACGGTGTGGTATTCGGCAGAATGGATGGGAGTCAGTTGGAGATTGAAGATCTCGATGACGGTCAATTCTGGAAGTGGGGAGCGGCCCTGGGGATGCTCCACTCAGCGCTGAAGGAGTATACAGGCCCTGGCATATCTGCACGTAGCACCTGGAAAGATCATTTGGAGTTGATCAGAACCTATCTCCCGCAGGAGCAGTCGTCCGTGTGGTCTGAATTCGAGCGGATTGCTTCCTCACTTCAGGCCCTGCCAGTACTAGCTGACGGTTACGGGTTGATCCACAGCGATTTCGAGCTGGATAACCTGTACTGGCAGGAGCAGACGATAGGAGTAGGCGACTTCGATGAATGCTCATACGCCTGGTATGGCATGGATCTCGCTTTCGCGCTCCGGGATCTATTTCGCTATCACGTTGACCTCAACAATAGATCATTCCTTGCTTTTGTGCGCGGATATCGGGCAGAGCATGGGTTAGATGCTGAACTTGTATCTCAGCTACCACTGTTCCTCAGAATGGCTAAACTCTTCACCTATGCACGGCTCGTTCGTAGCATGGATCTCCCTCTTCGGGCAGAGGACCCGGCCTGGTTGCAAGCTCTGCGTGCGAAGCTCGAACGCTGGCTGGATGACTACCGGGCGTCCTTGTAGCCAACAATAGCTAAACCGTTGTATAATGTGGCGGGAGATACCTCAGTTATTAGCTATGGAGGGCAGTGTGTCCGAATCCCCTGACCTGGAATGGAAGACAACGAGCGAGCTGCGCGCGCTTGGCGAAGCACTATTACGTATTTCTCGTATGTTGCATGACCATACGCGCAAATTAGAAGTAGCCGTCGAAGGGACTTACGCGGGAGAGAGCGGCGACCCGCGGGTGCGTTTGTTGAGCGATTCCCTGCGCGTTTCGCGTACTGCTGATCTGGAACTGGGCAGGTTGAACCAGTCCGGTCAAAGGGTGCTGACGACTATCCATGAACAACTCGCGCAGGTGCGCGAAACCCAGGAGTTTCTACGCCGCGCTTCCTCACACCTCCCGCCGATTGTTCAACCATCGATTACACCACCAGGTATACAGAGTTCAAGCGATGCCCTTAACTCCAGCATTAACAATTTGAAGCGCGATGAGCTGGAGACCCTTTATGAGATTGCCCGCACGCTCAACTCTTCACTTGTATTTGACGAAGTGCTGCGCAAGGTGATGGACCAGGTGATTCGCGTGGTTGACGCGGAACGCGGCTTCCTCGTGCTGGTCGATCCCCATACCAATGAACTGACCTTCCCTATCGCGCGCGATAAACAGGAGCGTACTATCGATCCCCGCGAGTTCAAATTCAGTCGAGGCACGGTAGAGCGCGTGGTACGCACGAAGCAGCCGGTGCTGACCGATGACGCACAGGTGGAGATGAAGGAGCAGGAAAGCATTGTGGCCTACGGCATTCGCTCGATCATCTGCGCTCCGCTGGTGGTGCGGGGGGGTTCCATCGGAGCCGTTTACGTGGATAGCCGCATCAACGCGAACCTGTTTGGGCCGCGCCATCGCGACCTGTTGTTTGCTTTTTGCCACCAGGCGGCCATTGCTATTCATAATGCGCGTCTTTTTGATGATTTAACGAAGGCCATTCGCCAGGTTGAAGAAGACAAGCAGTACATGGATAACATCTTCGCTTCAATCGCCAATGGCGTGATTACGACCGATCCTTCTGGCATAATAACCAAGTTTAACGCGGCTGCCGGGCTGATCCTGCGTATTAACCCGCTTTCTTCTATTGGACGACACTACCGGGATGTTTTTCAAGGCATCCCACAGGTTGGCCTGACCAAAATCCTGCAAAACGTGCCGGCGGAACACGATCATGGCACTATTGTGCCTGAGGCGGTGGATTGCGAAATTGATGGACGAACCGGGGTGGTGAACCTGACGCTCTATGCTTCGTCGCTGCGTGACGCGCGCAATACTCCGATTGGTATGGCTCTGGTGATTGATGACCGCACCGAGGTCAAACGTATGGAGGCCGATAAAAAGCGAGCCGAGGCCAGCGCGAAAGAGATTCGTCGCATTTTCGGGCGCTTTGTGCATCCCAACGTGGTAGAGCAACTGATCAACAATCCCGCCGCGCTCAACCTGGGCGGCGAATCGAAAGAAATCTCGGTCATTAAGGCCGATATCCGCAGTTTTACGCGCCTGAGCGAGCGCATCCCGTCGAAAGAGGTCATGAACCTGCTCAATACCTATATGGAAATCATGGTCAATGCTATCTGGGATGAAGGTGGCACCGTCACAGGCTTCTGGGGCGACGAACTGATGGCTATTTTCAACGCGCCATTGTCCCAGGACGACCATGCCCTACGCGCGGTGCGGGCGGCCTGGAAGATGCGCCTGGCGGTACTGGAATTCCAGCGCAAGCAGCCGCAGGATATTCCGCTCGCGTTTGGCTTTGGCGTCAATACCGGCGAGGCGATGGTGGGAAATATCGGCTCAAAGGAGCGCATCCAGAACTATACCGCCATTGGCGATACCGTCAACGTCGCGGCGCGCTTGCAGGGCGCGGCCATCGATAACGAGATCTTTTTGCACCATGCCACCTTCACCCGCGTGCGCCAGGCGGTGCGCGTGACCAAACTGGCGCCGCTTACCGTCAAAAACAAAACGGAGCCGTTGGATGTGTGGTGCCTGGTCGGCTGGTACTGAGCAGTAGCGACACCCCTTGCGGGTGTCCCGTCCGTATTTCCCCGAAATTTGTGGGAGTACAAGAGGACGGGACACCCGCAAGGGGTGTCGCTACTATAGATTCTTTCTCAGTACGAAGCCGATTTGCGGGACGCGGATGAAGCCGAACCATTCGTAGAGGCGGTGCGCGTGGGTGTTGTCTTCCTGCGTGTTGAGCATGATGCGCAGGACGTTGGCCTGCTGGAAGAAGGTGATGGCCTCGCTCATGAGGCGCACGCCAATGGCTTTGCCACTGGCCGAGGGATGGACGGCGATGCGCACGAGGTAGCCAAATTCGTCGTCTAGCGCGTTGAATTGATAGCCGACGACTTTTCCCTGCCATTCGGCTACTACGAAATAAGGATGGGTGTGCATGATTTCTTCGAATGAGGAGGCGTCGTAGCGCCAGAAATCCTCGAAGCAGGATTGCTCGATGGTTAAGAGGATGGGGATGTCGCCCAATTCAACCGGGCGCACGAGCGCCTGCTGGTTGCCAGGAGAGGGGATAGTGAAATCAACTTTGTCGTAGGCATAGAGGAGGCGGTAGAGCTTGAAGTCGCGCGCCAGCAGGATGTTGCGCAGCCAGTCGTTATCCAGGTCGTTGCCGGAGAAATAGAGATGGCGAGCGCGACGTTTCACCAGGTGGGGTATAAGCTGCGCGAGCAGAGTATCGAGCATAGATACATACGAGCGGCTTTCCGACCAACTTACGCCATAGCCGCCAATCCAGGCCGAAGGCGCGCTTACTGTTTGTGAGATCAGAAAGCTTTGCAGGGAGTTACCATGAAATAGGCCTACCGCCGGATACTTTTTCAATAACTGAGGCAGTTCTTCAAGGGTGAAGCGCTGGTAAATGTATTCGGACGTACTGAGAAGGCGCGTGACGGGCGCAATATCGTCGATTGTCAAGAGGCGTGTGTATTGCGTTGAAGCCATGCATTCTCCCCGAAGGTTCAGGCGTCCGGCCCTTTTACTTCTCGCCGCAGCCGCGCGATGTCGGGTTTAGGCGCGTTGCGCATACGATAGCCTGTCAGGTGGTGCAGGCGGCGCAGTTCCGCGATGAGTACGTCGGTATTGATGCGGTAGGGCATGTGTGGGGGCTGTCCCAGGCTATCGACGGCGGCATCGTCGCCGAGCAACAGGTTGATACAGGTGGCGACGCAGGCCGCCATGGCGTCCAGGCTATAGCCGCCCTCTTGCACCAGCACCAGCCGCCCATTGCACAGAAACCGAGCCTCTTCGATAATCACTTTCATCAACTGCGCAAAACCCGCCGTCGAGAGATTGAGCTGGCCCAGCGGGTCGTCCCAGTGCGCGTCAAAGCCAGCCGAAACAAGGATGAGCTGCGGGTCAAAGCGATCCGCTGCCGGAGCCATTACCTGTCGAAAGACTGGCTCAAAAATTTCGTAACCGCTCGTAGCTGGCAGCGGGACGTTGATGGTAGTTCCTTCGGCCTCGCCTTCGCCCCGTTCGTTTGACTGACCGGTGCCGGGATAAAATGGGGCCTGGTGCGTGGAGAAGTAGAGCACACGCGGATCGTCGTAGAACATTTCTTGCGTGCCGTTGCCATGATGCACATCGAAATCGATAATCATGACCCGTTTGAGACCATAATGATCGAGGGCGTAGCGAGCGGCCACCGCTACGTTATTGAAAAGGCAAAAGCCCATGGCGGCTTCGGCGACCGCGTGATGTCCGGGCGGGCGCACCAGGCAGTAGGCATTGTCGATCTCGCCCTTCATGATAGCGTCGATGGCGGTCAATGGCGCGCCCGCGGCGCGAATCGCGGCCTCGTAGGATTTAGGGGAGACGTAGGTGTCGGTGGCGAAACGCTGCGTATTGCGCCCGCCTCCGGCATGAATTTCAGCCGCTTTACGCGCCGCTTCCTCAACTGTGTGGATATAGCTGCGTTCATGCACGGCGGCCAGTTCGTCCTCGCTGGCCGCGCGCGGCGCAAGTAGCGTCAACCCGTCGCGTTTCAGCCAGTCCAACGCCTCCAGCACGTTCATTGCCATCTGCAAGCGTTCTGGCTTATCGGGATGGTTTTCAGGCGTGATATGTTCTAAAAAAATCGGGTCATATAGTAAGGCCGTCGTCATATGTGTTCCTTCTCATAATTTCATGAGACGCGCGCCAGCGCTTCTTTGACCATGCCGGGAATGTCAAAAATGGTATCTGCCACGGGAACTTTGGCTGCCTGCAATGCTGCTACTTTGCCCTGCGCTGTGCCAGTGTTGCCGGAGATGATCGCGCCCGCGTGACCCATGCGTTTGCCCGCAGGAGCTGTGCGCCCGGAGACGAAGGCTACGACCGGCTTGCTCATGCTCTTGATGTACTCGGCGGCATCCTCTTCGTCGCTGCCGCCGATTTCGCCGCACATCACGACCGCTTTCGTCTGCGGGTCCGACTCGAACATTTTGAGGTAGTCCGCGAATGTTGAGCCAATGATGGGGTCGCCGCCGATACCGATGCAGGTGGATTGACCAAGACCCGCCCCGGTCAGCAGGGCCACCACTTCATAGGTGAGGGTGCCTGAGCGCGAGATGAAGCCTACGGGGCCGGGCGTGAAGATCTGGTAGGGGATAATGCCGATCTTGCCATGACCAGGGGTACACATGCCGGGACAGTTGGGGCCGATTAGCAGCGCGTTATGTTCGCGCACGGTCAGCATGGCGCGAGTCATATCGATGGTGGGAATGCCTTCGGTAATGCATACAATTAGTTGGATACCCGCGCTGGCCGCTTCCATGATGGCGTCAGCCGCGCCCGGGGGCGGCACAAAAATACAGCTTGCCGTCGCGCCGGTGGCTGCCCTGGCCTCGTTGACGGTATCGAAAACCGGCACTCCTTCGGCGATTTCACCGCCTTTGCCCGGCGTAACTCCGCCGACAATGTGCGTGCCGGATGCTATCATGTTGCGAGTGTGAAATTGCCCCTCACGCCCGGTAATGCCCTGAACGATTACCGGCGTGCTCGAATCCATTAAAATACTCATACTGCTTTCCTCTATTCTCGCGCAGCGATGGCCGCGACAATCTTCTGGGCTGCTTCGCGCATGTCTCTCCCCCAGTCCAGGCCGGCATCTTTCAATATGGCTCTGCCCTCTTCCGCGCCCGTGCCGGAGAGGCGCACCACGATGGGCATCCCTTTGGGCAACTCGGCCTGGGCCAGAATCACGCCCTGCGCCACTTCTTCGCCGCGTGTGATGCCGCCGAAGATGTTGACCAGGATACCCTTGACCTGTGGATCGCGCGCCACGAAGGTCAGCGCCTTGCGCATAATCTCGGCCTTCGCGCCGCCGCCAATGTCGAGGAAGTTGGCCGGTTTGCCGCCTACGCGGGCTACCATGTCGAGGGTGGTCATGACCAGTCCCGCGCCGTTGCCGATAATGCCGACGTTGCCATCCAGCTTGACATAGGTGAGACCTGCCTGCTTCGCCTCAAATTCTAAGGGGTTGGACTCTTCTGTCTCTGCCCACAATGCATATTCTTTCTGGCGGAACAGGCCGTTGTCGTCGATCAAAATCTTGGCGTCGGCTGCCTGCACCTGTCCTTCAGCCGTCAAAGCGAGCGGGTTGATTTCTGCCAGGCTGGCGTCGCTGTCGATGAAGGCTCTGGCAAGGGCGGTCAGGATTGCGCCGCCCCTGGCGATCACGTTATGCGGAAGGCCGGCGCGCGCCAGGATATCGCGGGCCTCAAAGGGGCGCAAACCGTAGCGCATATCAATGGGCTGCCGGATGATTTTTTCTGGCGCGGTCGCGGCTACCTCTTCGATGTCGATGCCGCCAGCTTTGGAGACCATCACGACAGGGGCCTGGGATTTGCGATCAAGGATGATACCCAGGTAGTATTCTTCTTTGATGTCCAGTTTTGAAACGACCAGCACCTTTTCAACGGTCAGCCCTTTGATGTCCATGCCCAGTACTTTCGCTGCTGCCGCGCGCGCTTCCGCGGGGGTGTCGCCAAACTGGATGCCTCCCGCCTTGCCACGCCCGCCGACATAGACCTGGGCTTTGATGACAACCGGCCCGCCCAGTTCGCGGGCAATCGCTTCGGCCTCTTCCGGCGTATGGGCTACTCCTCCCGGCTGAATCGGGATGCCATAGCGCGCCAGAATATCTTTGGCCTGATATTCGTGAATTTTCACAGGACAAACGCTCCTTATGCAACGTCTCAGGTAGTAGAAAAATAAAAAACGCCTCTTAACACAGGGCGACAAAAACTGGCTATTTACCCATTTCATGCTAACACGCGCATACCGGCATGTCAAGAATTCATCTGATCTATCTGATCTGTAGGGACGCGATACATCGCGTCTGCCAGCGCCCTGACCCGGCAGTTCATTATGCACCTTGCCAACACTACGCAGCAGGGCACAACGGTGAACGGCTGGATTGACTTTCTCGTATCTCCGGGGCAAAATACCTATGCGACCAGTTGGTGATGCCTCCGCTTGCCATCTGTCATCCTGAGCGCAGCGAAGGATCTCCTGCCAGGCACAGCGCGGATCCTTCGCTGCGCTCAGGATGACAGTGGTAAATAAGGTGACATTGGAGGAGAGAGCAAGTGACACCAATTTTAGCCACGAAACTGTATCTCCCTCGGCTTCGACCGAACGTTGTCAGCCGCCCCCGCCTGCTCGAGCGGCTGAACGAGGGTCTGCACCGTAAACTGACCCTCATCTCTGCCCCCGCTGGCTTTGGGAAAACCACGCTGGTCAGTGCATGGGTCGAGGGAATCGAGCGACCGACCGCCTGGCTGTCGCTGGACGAAGGGGAGAACGACCCCGCACGCTTTCTGGCGTACCTGGTCGCTGCTTTACAGACGATTGCGGCCACTATCGGGGAAGGGGTGTTGGGTGTGCTTCAATCCCCTCAGCCACCGCCACCCGAAGCGATCCTGACGGCCCTGCTCAATGAGATCGCCACGCTCCCGGACCATTTCGTCCTCGTCCTTGACGACTACCATGTGATTGACGCCAAACCGGTTGACATTGCCCTCAGCTATCTCGTCGAGCACCTGCCGCCGCAGATGCACCTGGTCATTGCCACCCGCGAAGATCCACAGTTACCCCTGGCCCGCTTACGCGCTCGGGGTGAATTGACCGAACTGCGCGCTGCCGACTTGCGTTTTACCCCCTCTGAAGCCGCCGCATTTCTCAACTCGGTGATGGGCCTCAACCTCTCGCCAGGAGGCATCGCCGCATTGGAAG
>DAHVFL010000189.1 GCA_027316975.1 Chloroflexota bacterium
GACATATACTATTCTTCTCCCAATAGCTTACTCTAACTGTTCATCATATCACAAACAGGCGAAGGGCGTGGGTTTAACTCAGCCAGCGTGAGAAAGCAGATTTGGACAAGTATAAATCGCCAGGATACTACAGGCAAAAGAGCCGAACTGGTGATTCCCATAAGTCCGCCAGAGATCCTTCGCTGCGCTCAGGATGACAACCAGGGGTATTGTCATCCTGAGCGCAGCGAAGGATCTCTGGCGCGCGCTTTGACAGTTAAACGGGCTTACGCTAAAATGGCTCAATGAGAGAGCATAATCAAAAGTAGCAAATTGTTCCATCGACATGGTTTGCCAGTAGCCATTCGGTACCATAGGCAAGGAAGAGAGTGAAATTTTATGGCTAGCGATAGTTCATTTGATGTAGTATCACAATTTGACGAGCAGGAACTTGTGAACGCAATCGATCAGACGCGGCGAGAAGTTTCGACCCGTTACGACCTGAAAGATACCAAAACGGAGATTGCTCACGCCAGTGAGTCGATAACGATTGTGACAGATAGCACGATGACGCTGAAAAGCGTGCGCGATATTCTCGAAACGAAGGCCATACGTCGCAATCTGTCGCTGAAAATTTTTAAGCCGGGCAAAGAGGAAACGGCGTCGGGCGGCAAGGTGCGCCAGGTGATCGAGTTGCAGCAGGGCCTTTCACAGGAACTGGCAAAGGAGATCAGCAAGCATATCCGCGACACCTACCCTAAAGTGCGACCGCAGATTCAGGGCGATGCTGTGCGCGTGGCAGCCAAAAGCCGCGATGAATTGCAAGCGGTGATCACATTGCTGAAGCAGAAGGATTACCCGGTCGCGCTACAATTTATCAATTATCGTGGCTAACCCTTTTGAAGCGTGAAACAATCTGGAACGCTATGAAACGATACGACTAGCAGAGAAAAGGTACTTTAGTACCAAAAACTATGTCTCGTAGCTCATGACCGTCTATTTTGTAGTACCCTAATTTTAACTAGACTGATTTTGGCCGGTTTTCCTGTCAGAAACAGGCAGGTTGGGACACTGTTTATTACCGAGGAAGAGTACTTTTCATGTCTGGGAACCGACAAACATTCAGCGCGGCTATGAACGCTGCCGACCGCTATCGCTGGGATAGCCAGTGGCCGGAAGCCGCCAAAGAATACCAACGAGCATTAGCTGAGTTCCCAGACGACGCGGCGGCGCGCGGCGGTCTCGGTTTCTGCTACATGCAGACCAAGCAGTGGAAACCGGCGCTTGACGAGTACGAGTTTATCCTTAAGCATGACCCCAGCAACGTCATTGCGTTAAGTAAAACCGCCGAGTTGTATGTGATTTTGAGCAGGCGCGAGGATGCCTACCGGGCCTATTTGCACCTGGCCGAGTTGTATTCGCAGGCCGGGCAGGGAGCGCGGGCGGAGGCGACATGGCAAAAAGCAGTGCAATTGTCGCCTCATGAAGCCCAGCCTCATGAAAGCCTCGCCACCTATTACGCGGGCAAAAAGGATTTTGCGTTGATGGTTCAGGAGCGACTGGCTGCCGCGCAGGGCTATCTTTTACAAAATAATAGAGTAGCGGCTCAGGCGCAATGTGAGGAAGTTTTGCGGGTGGATGGAGCCAATGCGCAGGCGAAACAACTGCTCGCTCAGTTGAGTGGGCAGGCTCAACCATCAGGTTCGCTGGCACACAGTGGCAATCTTGCAACAGATATGGTTTCTAGCAACAATTTAAGCGGAGGTAATACTGGCATTATGGGTAATATGGGTAGCGCGAGCAATTTTAGCGGGGGAGGCAATCCCGGACCGGCTCTTGCAGCAGGAATGATGGGAGGCGGGATGTCGCCAACTCCTCGAAAACGTATTACGGCCAGCCAGGTTACAGGCGTACTTCGGCAGGCTCAGAATTTTCAGACCCAGGGACGTTTCCCTGATGCTATCGACCTCTGTGAGCAAATCATCGAGAGCGGTTTTGACCGTCCCGATGCTCGTTACTTTCTGGGATGGCTCTACCAGGAACAGAGACGCTGGGATGATGCCATCCGGCAGTTCCAGACGCTCTTAAACGATCCCGACTACGCGCTTTCCTGCTACTACGCGCTGGGTCAGTGCTATCGCGCCAAGAACGATTTGCGCACCGCGACTATGCATTTTGACGAAGCGGTGGATCGCGTCAATCTCGATGCTCTGACCGCCGAAGAGTCGGACCAGTTGGTGCAACTCTGCCAGGAAGCGGCTGAAGCCCATCGATTGCTGGGCGAGCAAGAACAGGCTCTAACAGTTTACAATGCCCTGCTCGGTTTCTTGCGCAGTCGCGGCTGGAATGACAAGGTGGCGCAGGTCGAGTTTATGCTCAAACAGGTGCAAAACACGCCATTGCCCCCGCAACGCCCGCCTGCTACACCACTGCCGCCTGTGCAGCAGGCCAATACGACGCGCATCTTGCCACCAGAACAGAGCGGTATGCCACCCGTGCCTGGACAGCCTGGCGCGCCTAAGCCGCCGTCCGCTCCGTTGTCGCCGCCCTCAACCAGCTCGTTAGGAGAGTTGCCCGATTGGTTGACAGGCATCTTGAATGATAATGATAAGACGCAAATTGCTATGAAGCAGCCCGGGCAGACGGCACAACCCGCTCAGCCGGTCGCGCAGCCCTCGCCAGCGATGAACCAGCCAACCATAGCGCAGCCGACTATGCCGGCCCCGGAGGCTTCTCCATCGTGGTTGACCGACGGAGCGAGCGCGACACGCATTATACCGCCCGAGCAGCAGCCGCCAACAGCAATTGAGCAGACGGTACAGCTAGCGCCGCCACCTCCGCCCGCCGTGCCGGTGCCAGCCCCGGTGGAACAGCCTTTGCCCGCGCAACCAACCGCCATCATGCCACCAGCGCTACAAGCGCCAGTTGGGCCGGTCGCGCCGCCACCAGCCGCGCAGACCTTGACCACCATGGCAGCGCCGCCTGCTCCCGCGCCTGAGCCTCTGTTTATGCCGGTCAATCCGCCGGCAGAGCAAACGGCTAAAGCAGCCAGCGCTGAAGATTTGCTTAACCAGATCGCTGGCAGCGTGAGCAACGAGGGCATCCTTAAAAATGTATCTGATACACTGCTCGCCAGTACCTCTAACCTGCCGGATAACGCGCGGGTGCAGGTGGTCAAATCCATGCAGGATATCCAGAGGTATATCGATCACGGTCTGCTGACTCCGGCAACAGAAGAATGTTTGAAGGTAATTGACATTGCGCCGCAGTACCTTGACATTCACCAGGTGCTGTGCGAAATCTACGTGCGCCAGGGCAAGGTCGAGCAGGCTATCACCAAGTACGGTATCCTCATCGATACCTACGTCGTCAATGGTCGCATCGATGACGCCATTTCCACGTACCGGCGCGTCTTGCAACTGGAGCCGAACAATCTGACCTACCGCGTGCGCCTGATTAACCTGCTGGCGACCCGCGGCAGTAAAGAAGAGTTGCTGCGAGAGCGCAGCCTGGCGGCTGAGTCCTACCTGCGCCTGGGCTACATGGACCGCGCCCTGACCGAGCTTGAGCAGGCCTTACAGGACGCGCCAACCAGCGTGCCGACTCGTTTGAACTATGCCCTTGCTCTGCAAAAACTGGGACGCACGCAGCAAGCCGTGGCGGAGTACCAGCGCGTCTTACAGGTAGACCCGTTCAATATCACCGCGCTGGTGCGCTGGCACATCGCCATGATTACCGGCGTCGGCGCAAATCGCGCCCACACGCTCGAAATCTTGAGCCGCATCCGCTGGCAATTGCGCGGCGAGGGCCAGAAGAACTATGAGACGGTAACACGCGAGTATAATTCGGCAGCCGATACCTATCCCAATAACTTCGACGTGCGTTTCGCGCAGGGGCAGATTCACCAGCAATCGGGCAACTACGACCTCGCCATCAGCGCCTACCAGTTTGCCATACGCGACACGTCCTATGAGGTGCTGGCGCGCACCAGCGCTGCCCAGTGCCTGCTGGCGCAGGGCAAACCCGAAGCGGCTATTCAACAGCTTGAAAACGCGCTGCAAAGCGTGCGCAGCAACTCGCGTGGGTCGATTGATCCAACCGTATGGGCTGCTCGACCGCGCGAGCAGGGCGAAGAACACCAGGCCCCCGAGGTGGAAATCTCGCTCATGCTGGCTAAAGCCTACGGACGCATCGGCAAGCAAGAACAGATGCAGGTCATCCTGCGCCAGGTCAAGCAAACCACCACCTACACCGACGAGGTTACGTCGGCTCTGGCGGAGATCTCTGCTCGCCGGGGTGATATCGACAGCGCGTTAGAAGAATACGCCGACCTGGTGCGTTCGTATCGCGATAAACGCCAGACGGACAACGCTCTGACCGTGCTGCGTGAGATGACGCGCCTCGCGCCAGAAGATGGACGCGCTCATGTAGAACTGGCCGATATCTACATCGGTCGCGGCCTGCTCGAAGATGGCATCTCAGAACTGCGCCTGCTGGTTGACATCTACCTGCGGCAAAATCGGCTGGAACAGGCCAGCGATGTGTTGCAGCGTCTCGGCGCTATCAATGCTGAAACCGGCAATAGCGACGACGCCTTTATGAACTTCCGCCGCGCCGCTGAACTGATGCCCGACAATATGGACCTGCTGCGCGAAGTGGTCAGCTTCTGCTGGCAAATTGGCCGCGCGCGTGAGGCGACCGAGTACCAGCAGACCATTGCGCGTCACTACTTTGAGACCCGCCAGGTCAAAGAGTCGGTAGCCGCCCTGCAACAGCTCATCGCCATTGATCGCAGCAACTTCGACGCCTACGACATGCTCGGCCAGACCTACCAGTCGGTGGGCGAGTACGAACAGGCCAGCCGCGTCTACAAGAACCTGGCAAAGGCCCATCCCGGCGACGCCACCGCCAAAGAACGCCTGGCCGCGCTACAAGAACTGCGCGCGCACATGGCATAGCGTGTATAGAGAAAGGGCGGCCCGCGCGGGCCGCCCTTTCTCTATTTCCCCTCGATCACTGCTCTAAGCTCTTCGCAATGCCAGCACGACGTTTGCACCGCCGAAGCCACGTCCACCAATCAGCACCGTTGACCCAACGAGACGACGTGCCTCTTTTTGCACTATGTTCAGTCCATAGCCTGGGTCTAACTCGTCGCAGTTGATTGTTGGCGGGATCAACCCGTGACGCAATGCCAGCAGGGCAGTAATCGCATCGATTGTTCCTGCGGCCGCGTAGCTATGACCGAGCATGGTGCGAGGGACGCTGACGGGAAGTTGTTCAAGATCATCTCCAAAGACCATGTGTAACGCCTCTGCCTCTCCCTGATCCGAAGCAGGTACAGCCCGTCCATCAAGGCTGAAGTAGGCAATATCGCGCGGGTCTACCTCTCCTTCTTGCATTGCCAACTGTATGGCACGAGCATAGTGCCTGCCATTCGATGAAGGAGATCTCAACCCATGAGCATCATTGGTCTGCCCAAAACCAACAATCTCCCCATAGATGTGCGCGCCTCGCTGCCGGGCATGTTCGTACTCTTCCAGAATGCATATTCCTGCTCCTTCCCCCAGTATCAAACCGGCAGCGCGCCGGTCAAACGGACGATATGCACCCGCATCATCTCCCAGGACACAATCACCGGTACGTGCAAACGTGAGAAGAACCGAAGGCTCCAGCAGACCTTCGCATCCACCGGCGAAAATGACATCTGCCGCTGCGCGTCGAATAGCCCTGTAAGCGATACCCAGTGCATCTAACCCCCCAACGGCATCGTGCGTCGGTGTCTTACAATAGCCTGAAATGCCGTAACGAATGGATGTCTGGCCCACATTGGCTACCTGCAGCCAGCCTATTGCCGTATACGCGCTCATTGCTCGCAGCCCACGCATGTACAAGGCCTGGAACTGTTGTAGCACATATTCCACGCCACCAAGTGTGCTGGCTATCACTGCGCCCACACGCTGCCTGTTTTCGTCTGCCAGCAGTAATGCGGCGTCCTGCACCGCTTCCTGGACAGCCGCCAGAGCGTAATGCGTCGAACGATCAGTACGGTTCGCCAGCTTCCGCTCAATGTAGTCACCGACCACGAAGTTGCTTACTTCACCGGCCACGCTGATCGGTATGCCAGTGGTAGAGAAGCGTGAAATAGGCTGTATTCCAGAGACCCCCCGGCTTGTTGCAGCCCAAAAAGCCTCTGTACCGATACCATTCGCGGCTACTACGCCAATTCCTGTGATTACGACACGTCTCATAGTTTTGTCGATCCTGTTTTTGCAAAAAACGAGCCACCGGGGCGGAGGCTATCCCCACCTCTACTATATTTGCCTGTCTCTCCAATCGGGTCGTGCGAGAATCAGCGCGCTATTCACGCCGCCGAAGCCGCTGGAATGGGTGAGAGCGACATTGACTGTCGCCTGACGCGCTACATTTGGCACATAATCAAGGTCACAGCGGGGATCAGGATGCTCCTGATTGATGGTTGGCGGAATAAGCTGGCGGTCTAAGGTAAGCGCGGTCACGATGGCCTCAATCGCGCTGGCGGCGCCTTGCGTGTGACCGATCATCGACTTTGTCGAGCTAATGGGAATACGATAGGCGTGGTCGCCAAAGATTGTCTTATATGCTGCTGTTTCTGCCACTTCGTTGGGAAGCGTTGAGCTGCCATGTGAATTGATGTAGTCGAGCTGTTCTTGCGCAATCCCCGCCTCGCGAAGGACTTGTCTCAGCAATTGCGCGAGCGGCGCTCCATCTTCTGGAAGAGAGGTCATATGGTAAGAGTTACAATTCGAAGTGAACGCGAGTACTTCTGCATAGACGTGTGCGCCGCGAGCGAGAGCCTGTTCTCGCTCTTCCAGGACCAGCACGCCTGCTCCCTCCGCCATCACGAAGCCATCGCGTGCCCTGTCATATGGACGCGATGCCCGTTCGGGTTCCTCATTGCGCTTACTCAGTGCGCCGATGCAAGCAAAGACGCTTATGCCCGCATTGGTTATGGCAGAATCAGACCCACCTGCCAGCATGCGATCCGCGTATCCCTCTGAGATGTTCCAGAAAGCCTCCCCAATGGCATCAGCTCCCGCAGAACATGCGGTGGTTAGAGCAAGACACGGTCCATGCAGGTGATGATGGGCAGCAACGGCAACCCCTGATGCGTGGGTCAGCAATGGCATTGGAACGATTCTGTCTCCCTCCGCCAGGCGCGGGGGACGCATACCATTGTTCGTATAGTGTGCCCAGAGTCTTTCTGCTCCTTCGACCGAGGCCATTGCCGAACCCATAGCGACGCCTGTAGAATCGCGCTCCTCTTCGCTGAGCGCGTTGAGTTGCCCGGCGTCTTGCATGGCAAGATTGGCGGCAGCAACAGCATACAGGGCTGCCCGGTCCAGCGACGTGCATTCATTCTTCGTCAAGCCAAGTGCTTCAGGGTGAAAGTTCGTTACCTCCCCGGCAATCTGTACGGTCAGGTGGCTGGCATCGAAGCGCGTGATGCGTCGAATGCCTGAGCGGCCAGAGACGCAGGCATTCCAGAAGTCTTCTTTGCCGATGCCATTGGGGGCCACGACCCCCAGGCCGGTGACCACTACGCGTCGCTGCCCATTTTGTATACTCTTCATGGTATGAATCGCTTCCCCTCAGGCTCGGACATCTTTCCGTTTCAGACCTATACAGATTATGATGGTAAAAACAATAATGAGCAATCCCAGAGCGCCCCAGGCCAGCAGCACGCGATTGGTGGCATCTGCTGTAGTAAAGGTGGAGAAGAGCGTCCCGTGGAAAGTAGTATTGGCGCCAAACAGGCTATCCCCACCCAATTTATCGCTATGCAGACCCGCTGATGACCCCAAAGCTGTTACCGCCCAGCGAGTGGGAAAGATCATCGCGACAATCTGCAAGGGCCAGTTCTTGAGTGGAATCTCAACTCCCGCGAAGACGATCTGTGGAATGAGAATGAACGGGAGGAGACTATTGGCGCTGTCCTCATTAGCAGCGAAGGCAGAGGCGGCTAATCCGACCAGTAAACCGGCTAAAGCCGTCAGTACCAACGTGATATAGTTCTCCAGCAGAGCAGGCAGGAAGATACTCTTCTGAAAAGGCTCAAAGGCATGCACTATCAGCAGCAGCGCGGCGCTCTGGAACAGGGAAAACAGGCCCAAAACGAGCACCTTCGATAACACGTAAGGAATGATGCCAAGATTTACGGTTCGCTCCCTGCGGAAGATCGATGCCTCCTTCACAATCTCGCGGGTTCCATTGATGCCACCGAAGAGCACTGCGATAACAGCAATGATAAAAAGTGCTCGATCTGCATTGAGGCCACTTCCTGAAACAATAAAGTCCTGTAAGGCCGTGTTTACGCCACCCCTGGTTTGCGCATACGCCATGC
>DAHVFL010000018.1 GCA_027316975.1 Chloroflexota bacterium
CTATGAGATTCATCCCGTCGAAGATTTGCACGACGGCGTGACGTTTGAACGCTTCCTGGAAGCAACGGGCAACCACAGGCGCGCGCATATGCTGTACGACCCGTCGCATTTCGTGCTGCAATGCCTGGACTATATTGGCTACCTGGATGTGTATAAAGAGCACATCAAAGCGTTCCACGTTAAAGATGCCGAGTACCATGCTTCGCCGCGTTCGGGCGTCTATGGCGGCTACCAGGACTGGAAGGATCGTGCGGGGCGTTTCCGCAGCACGGGCGACGGGCAGGTCGATTTCAAGCGCATCTTTTCCAAATTGACGCAAAACGGCTTTGAAGGCTGGGCTGTGCTAGAATGGGAGTGCTGCATCAAGGATTCTGTGCAGGGGGCGCGCGAGGGCGCGGCCTTCATTCGCCGCATGATGATCGACGTGGCTACTCACGCCTTCGACGACTTCGCCGGGGGCGCAACGGATGAACAGGCCAATTATCGCATTCTGGGATTGGAAAAATGAAACAGGATATTTCACAGAGAAAACTACGCGCCGGTATCGCCGGCGGCGGCCAGGGGTCGTTCATCGGAGCGGTGCATCGTATCGCCTGCGAACTGGACGGGCAGGCCGAGGTGGTGGCGGGGGCGATGTCTGCTGATCCGCAGCGCGCTGCCGCCTCTGCTAAAGCATGGTATCTGCAACGTTCGTATGCCAGCTACGAAGAGATGGCCGAGGTTGAGGCTGGCCGGCCAGATGGCATCGATTTTGTGATGGTGACGACGCCTAATCACTTGCACTACCCGGTTGCGCGCGCATTTCTGGAACATGGCATCCACGTGGTGTGCGATAAACCTGTGACATTTGACCTGGCGGAGGCGCAGGAACTGGCGCAACTGGTTGAGCGGACACGGCTGGTATTCGCGCTGACGCACACCTATACCGGCTATCCCGCTGTGCGCCAGGCGCGCTCGCTTGTACAGCAGGGAGCGATTGGCACGGTACGCAAAGCGCTGGTTGAATATGTGCAGGACTGGCTGATGGAACCACAGGAACTCAAGGGGAATAAGCAGGCCGAGTGGCGCACCGATCCCGCGAGATCGGGCATAGCGGGCAGCATTGGCGATATCGGTACACATGCTGAGAACCTGCTGAACTATATCACCGGGCTGAATATCGCGGCGTTATGCGCTGATCTTACCAGCTTCATCGAGGGAAGACGCCTGGACGATGACGCCAATATGCTGCTGCGCCTGGAAAACGGCGGCAAGGGCGTCCTCACCTGCTCGCAGATCGCGGCGGGCGAGGAGAACGCGCTGAGTATTCGCATCTATGGCACGAAGGCGGGCCTGGAGTGGCACCAGATGGAACCTAACACGCTGATCTTCAAGCAGCCAGGCCAGCCGCGCCAGTTGCTGCGCACCAACATGCCATATATGAGCGACGAGTCAAAAGCGCTGACCCATGTTCCCGCCGGTCATCCAGAGGGCTACCTGGAAGCCTTCGCCAACATTTATAAGCTGGCGATTGCCGATATTCGCAGGGTTGAGTCTGGCAAGCAGGCGCAGGGTGGATACCCGACGGTGTACGATGGGCTGCGCGGTATGCGATTTATCACCAGGGTGGTGGAGAGTTCGCAAAAAGGCGCGGTATGGGTTGATTTTTAGGGTAACAGGGCTACAAATATTGAGCTATCTTCGCCAGTAACTCATCGATCTCAAAGGGCTTCGCTAAAAAATCGTCAGCGCCCGCCAGTCGCGCTGCTTCCTCTGCGCTGGGATGGGCAGAAAACATAATCACGGGAATATGTTTGGTTTCATCGTGCTTTTTAAGGTGCCTGGCAATCTCACGCCCATCTTTACCGGAGAGCAACATATCAAGGAGAATGAGTTGTGGCAATCCGCCATTGTGGAGATTTTCTGCATATTCACCCTTGTCTGTGGTTGTGACAGCAAATCCCTCATCTTCCAAAATCTCTTGCAGAAATTCTAAAATATCCGGTTCATCATCAACTACGAGAATCTTTTTCTTCATGTTTTGTCTATTCTCAATCACTGATAGGCCGTTGCTCGTTATGAGCGCTTCCTTTCCATAAGAGGCAAGGAAAAATGAAATGTCGATCCTTCGCCTTTATTACTCTCGACCCACATAGTGCCCTCGTGTCGTCGAATGATTTCATACGAAAGATAAAGGCCAATACCCAGACCTGGATAGGTTTTTTCTTCCGGGTCTGTCACCTGGTAGAAACGCTCAAAAATCTTCTGCTGGTGTTCTTTGCCGATACCGATGCCGAAATCCTGGACGCTGACTTGAGCATTCTGGGAATCGCGGGCAACATGTATCACGACCATATCTGCATGGGGTGAATACTTGATGGCGTTGGTAATCAGGTTAATTAGCACCTGCCCAATGCGATCTCTATCAGCATAAATTTGCGCTTCTGCTGTACCATTCAGGCGAAGTTGATGGCCTGGTGTGGCGGCTTGAAGATTTTCTATCGTTTCCTTGATAAGCGTATCGAGGTCAAAGGGTTCTTCGCGGTAGATAACTTTACCGGTCAGTATTTTGGAAACATCCAGCAAATCGGTGATGAGTTTGGTGAGCTTGTTCAGTTGGGCATCCATGCGAGCGAGGTAATGCAGCGTTTTCTCATCAGCTTGTTTTGCCAGGCGTCGTTGGAAGAGATTGGTGAAACCTTTGAGACTGGTGACAGGCGTTTTAAGTTCATGGCTTGCCATACTGATAAACTCATCTTTACGCCGTTCAAGTTCTTTCTGATCTGAGATATCCAACACCAGGGCAATGCGCCGCGCTAGCTCCCCGGCAAACACCATATCTTCCTGTGTGTAGCGTCGATAGGGTTGGACGGAGGAAAAGGTGATCGCGCCGATGGTTTGGCCCCGCGCAATCAGTGGTACGCCCATATAGGACTGCAAGCCAAGCGCATTGATGATGGAGAGCATCTCAACGTCATCTTGCACTGTTTCAAGTACGTCGCCGGAGACGCTAGAGATCAATTCTGGCTTGCCGGTTTCAAGGAGTCGCTGGAGACCGTGCGTCATATTTGACTTGTCTTTGTATTGTTCATAGAGCGCTCGCACCAGAGAAATTTTTTCGGGATCGATATGATTCACGCTAATTTCTTTGATCTGCTGTTTCTCATCGAGAATAGCAATGCGGCAGTAGTCTGCCAGCGTTGGCACAATAAGCTCTGCTATTTCTTTGAGTGTAATCTGATGATCGAGAGAAGAGGTCAAAACATTACTTGCCTGGTTGAGTACGTGCTGTTGTTCCGCCGCATGTTTGCGCGCGGAAATGTCCCTGAAGTTCGCTACATACGTCTGGATAGTTGGGTCATGCAGGTAATTGGTGATGGTACTTTCGATCCAGCGTACCGAACCATCTTTATGAAAGTACGGATGCTCGACGGTGACGGTGAGACCGGGAGTTTCGGCGACAGACCGAAATTGCTCTACAACCTCTTCTGGATAACCAGGAGGGAAAAGATCATGAGTCCGCCGACCGACTAATTCATGAGGGGAATAGCCTAAAATCTTTTGCACCTGTGGACTTACAAAGAGAAAAATACCCGCGCTGGAAACTAATGCAAGAGCGTCGGAACTGTTTTCAATGAGGGTGAGGAGCAATTTTTCATTACTTTTGAAGACCTCTACTGCTTTTGAAAGAACACGAGGCTTCCTGGCCGAAGTTGACATTGATCTATACCCTCACTTTGATGTTAGAAAATTATATGCGACCACTATACCATCTTGATCTGCTTAAACCAAGTGAACAATAAAAATGGCTATGGACCAACTTGGATGCTCCGGGTAATTCCCTGATCTATTTGACATTGCATTCCAATGGTGGGTATAGTATTTTCGTCACTAGATATTGTTTTCATCGGGTGGCCTGTGAGTGCAGGCAGAATAGGGAAGCCGGTGCGATTCCGGCGCAGTCTCACGCGCTACTGTAACTGGTGAGCGGCTCATCCTCTTCTGAATGAAGAGATCATGCCACTGTTCGCGAACGAATGGGAAGGCACGATGGGCGGCGTTTGTAGCCAGGAGTCAGGAGACCTGCCCGGTGAAGTATGCTCACAATCGTTCGCGTAAGAGGGGCGGGCTGCCGGAACATCGCCGACCTGTGTAAGACGCATCTTTGCGTTTGACCCATCGCGTCTGTACCTGTTTCAGGTTGACCTCCATTGCACGCAAGGAGACAACGAGCGTTGTAATAACATGGAGGTTACAACCCGATGCTCTCCCGTGTCACATTCCATTCCGTTCATCGACTTTTACTTGTGTTGCTGCTGGTGCTGTTTGCGCTGCTGGCGGCCTGCGGGCAAAGTTCGCCCACCACGACGGGTGGTGGTTCGAAGCCGGCACCAACTCCCACGGTTGTTCGTGACTACTATGGCACGCCGGTGGTTTTTCCGACGAGCGCGCCGCAACGGATTGTTTCACTGGTTCCCAGTTCGAGCGAGATTCTGGGAGCGTTGAACCTGCAAAGCCGCGTGGTGGGGGTAGATTATTACACGGCGTATCCAGCCGCGCTGGCAAAGTTACCAAAGGTGTCCGATGTCAATGGCAAATACAACATCGAGCAGATTGCGGTTTTGAAGCCCGACCTAGTGCTTAGCTATGGAGGTTTGACCAGGCAGTACGACCGGCAACTGCAAAGCCTGGGGCTGCGCGTCGTTGATCTGCCCATAGCCAACCTTAAGCAGGTGCTCTCGGAAATTCTGGTAGTTGGGCGTCTGACCTTTACACAAAGCGCGGCCCAGACGCTCGTCAATTCATTACAGCAGCAGATTGATGCGATCAAGAAGACTGTGGCAGGCACAACGGCGCCCCGCGTGATGCTGGAAATAGACGACAGCACGCCTGGCAAGCCGTATGTGTTCGGTGGAGGTTCCTATGGCGATGAACTGTTGCAGGATGCCAACGGGGTCAACATTTTCCACGGCGATACCAATAACGGTGGCTATCCACAGGTGACGGACGAGGCGGTCATCGCCGCCAATCCGCAGTTCGTGATCTTGACGGAAGACCCGGCATTCGGCGGGAATCCCGCGCAGGTGTATAAACGTGCCAACTGGGGCAGCATCGAAGCCCTCAAATTGCGCCAGGTGTATCGCATCAATGTGAACATCACGCAGCAGGCGGGGCCGCGCCTCGTCGAGGGGCTGCAATGCCTTGCGCGGCTGATTCATCCTACCAGTTTTACGGGGGCGCTGCCGACGTATTGTACGGGAACAGTGTAGGAGCTATGAAAAGGGGTCTCGCGGGGTGGAGGAGACGCGCGTCTCCTCCACCCCGCGAGACCCCCTGTAAATATATTCCCCACTTCTACGTGATGATAGTATGTGGCAACGATATATGTCCGGCCAGGTCACTATATCGCCAAAAAGGAAATACGTAGAGGAGTTACAGTCGTAGATAATGATCGAGAACATTGCTATTGTCATTCCGGCCCTCAATGAAGAAGACGCGCTCCGCCACTTGCTCCCTGAGATTCCACAGACGCACGCTCAATGGGTGATTGTTGTCGATAATGGTAGCACGGATGAGACGGCCAGTGTCGCTCTGAGCGCGGGAGCCGTTGTGGTGACGGAAGCGCAACGCGGCTATGGGCGGGCCTGTCTGAGCGGTTTTCAAAAGGCTTGCGAGCTGGGAGCTGAACTGGTTATTTTTATGGATGGTGACGGAAGCGATGATCCCGCGGATCTGACGTTGATGCTGAAACCAATCTGGGAAGGACGGGCGGATTTTGTGATCGGTTCGCGTGTAAGCAAAAACGCCGAACCGGGCGCGGTACCGCCGCAGGCCAGGCTGGGGAACTGGCTGGTGAGCGGGCTGATTCGTTTGCGCTTTGGCGCGCGTATACACGACATCGGGTCATTTCGCGCGCTTCCTTGTTCGGTAGTAGAATCATTGGGGATGCGCGAAATGACGTATGGCTGGCCTGTGGAAATGGTGGTCAAGGCGGCGCGAGCAGGGTATCGCATCGTAGAAGTCCCGCTGCACTACCGGTTGCGCAGTCATGGGCGTTCAAAGGTGGCTGGCACGATTTCGGGAAGCGTAAAGGCGGCTTATTTCATGTTAAAGACAACGCTGCGCTACGCCAGTACGAGGAGGGCGCATGGCTGATACCGCGCTCGTAATCGTAGCTCGCTATCCACAGGTGGGGACGACCAAAACGCGGTTAGCGCGAGCGCTTGGTAACGAGGAGACGGTGCAACTCTATCGCGCTTTTCTGACCGACCTGACTCAAAGGTTTGCCGACTGGCCTGAATATGACCTGCACTGGGCATATACACCTGCCGGGGGGGACTTTGCAGAGTTTATGGCAGAGCTTGCGCCGGCGCTTGTCCGGCATAAGCGCTTCTTTCCGCAACAGGGAGAAGGGCTTGGTGAGCGGTTGCATAATGCCTTTCGCTGGACGTTTGAACATGGCTACAGGCGCACCGTGCTGATTGGCTCCGATTCGCCGCATATCGACAGGGATACCGTAGCAAGGGCAAGGGACGCGCTTGATAAAGCCGATGTTGTGCTGGGGCCTGCGGAGGATGGCGGTTATTATATGATTGCCATGCACAGGCCGCATGATGTCTTCCGGGATATACCTATGAGCACCAGTGCGGTTTTGCGGATGACTATCGAGCGGGCGCAACGCCAGGGCTTAGAGGTGAATACCGCAGAAACATTATTCGATATTGACGAATTGCCAGACCTGGCGCGTTTAGCACAAATGCTGAGAACAAAGGCTTCTCTTGCGCCCGCAACAGCCGCCTGTATAGAACAGATGAAGGAGTTTGCATGACTACCACCGCCGTCTCTGTAGATGTATTGCCGCGCTCACTCTATATCGAACCGACCAGCCGGTGCAATGAATTTTGCCAGCAATGCCCGCGCACGTTGCTCTCGCGAGAGGACGATCGCGATTTGAGCTTTGACAACTTTCGCTACATCGTGGATCAGTTTCCTGTACTGGAGCGCGTGGTGCTGCACGGGCTGGGCGAACCGCTGCTCAACAAAGAACTGCCGCGTATGGTGCGGTACCTCAAAGAGCGGGGAACGTATGTGCTTTTTAATTCCAACGGCATTGCGCTTACCGCGATGAAGGGACAGGACCTGATCGACGCCGGGCTGGATGAATATCGCCTCTCGATGGATGGCGCGACACGCGAGACGTATGCCCATGTGCGCGGCGTGGATGCTTTTGATAAAATCTGGCGCAACATCGGCGCGTTCGTGAAGCGGCAGAAAGAACAGGATGCCAGCAAGCCAGCCGTTTCGTTGTGGTTCACGGCGATGAAGGAGAACCTGCACGAATTGCCGGGTTTGATTGACCTGGCATATGAGCATGGCATTCGCGAGGTCTACTTACAACGGCTGGTCTTCTTCGAGCAAGGGTTGGCATTGTCGAAACAGGCGCTGTTTCGCCGCTCGACGCGGGAAGAACTTGATCTGGTAGAGAGTTGCGCTCAGATATGTAAGGAACGCGGCATCTTCTTCAACGCGGCTGGTTCCGCGACACCCGTAGAAAGTTTGATTCGCGATTTTGGCGAGCGACCCTGGTCGGGCTGCCGGCGACCCTACACGCTGACCTATATTACATCGAGCGGGAATGTGCTTTCGTGTTGTTTTGCCCCTTTTGGACATAGAAGCGCGCGCGAGTACCAGGAGGAGCGGGTGATCGGCAACATTTTCAAGGAACCCATAAAGGCTATCTGGCATGGCGAGCGCTACGAAGCGTTTCGCAGGGCTTTCGAGAGCGATCACCCCGCCCGGCACTGCTCGCAATGCGGGTTGAACTGGAGCTATTAAAAGAAAATATGGTATAATCTAGATAGAAACCAGAGGATCAGGTAAGTTTTGTTCTCCAGGCGAGAACAAAGGAGAACAAGTAGTATGCATCTCGACCCCGATATGATGGACAGGCACAGAATGATGGGCGAACATGGTATGATGGGCGGCCATGGTATCTATCCTCTGATGTCCTGGATACCCGGAGGATTGTTGCTCAGTTTAATTCTATTTGTGGGAATCTCATGGCTCGTTATACTCTGGCTGAACTATCAAAATAAAGCGCCTGCGACGCGATACAATGAGCAGCCTCAAGACCTGTACCAATCGTACGAGCTGGGATATCGAGCTCACCAACCTGTGACGGAAATATATATGGAAGGTGAACGAGAATATCACTATCCTCAGATGGAGCGCAGCGCCACGCTGATAGAGTTAGAGTATCCACAACAGGAGTTGCCCGGGCAGAAATAAACCGCTGTCTTCCTCTACCATCGAAGGATTATCTGCTTAAATGGCAGGCGCTTGCTATGGGATGGCGCGAAAATATTTGACACCCCAATCGGTAACCAGGTACCTGTTGTCCCGCGCCACGCAATCTGATTGCTTGCGCCTTGCGAAACACGCCTTCATCAATAAACTCTTCGGTGGTAGCAATACCTTGCGCAAGAGGCCATGGATCGAGGAAGTATTTCAATTGTTGCACATAGACATACTTTGCGTCAGAAGTAGCGAAGTTATGGTAATTCTGTCATTATGTCAAACCACCTCTTTCCGGTTGCTGAAATACACAAGCCGTGTTATGATGCTTAAGGAGATAGAAGAGGTAAAAATATTCAAGAAAGTTGGAGAAGAGAATGCCAGCAAGCGATGAAAACAGCGAGAATACCTACATAATAGATACTGAAAGCGCGGCTGAAATGGCGCGGCTGATTGATCAGAGCCGTTGCATGAACGAGGCCACGGGCGGTCTCTTCCCCGACAAGAGCGACCTTTCCGGCATTCATACGGTACTCGATGTGGCATGTGGACCTGGCGAATGGGTGCAAGAGGTGGCTTCGATGTACCCTCACATCACGCTGGTGGGTATCGATATTAGTAACATGATGATCACGTATGCCAGGCAGCGAACGCGGGTACAAAAGCTTACCAATGCCAGTTTTCAGCTTATGGATGCGCGTACCCCTCTCGCATTTGCAAATGGGGCTTTCGATCTTGTCAATGCGCGTTTCATGGCTGCTTTTCTTCCGAGGAATGACTGGCCCCGCGTGGTGCAAGAATTTGCGCGGCTCACACGAACAGGGGGGACGATTGTGCTTACCGAGACAGATATCTGCAGCAAGGGTAGCACAAACAGCCCGGCAATAGAAGAGTTGAATGACCTGGGCCGCGAGGCTGTCTACAAGGCGGGCCTCTATTCAAGCACGGGAACGTTGGTGACATCGGTGATGGAGCAGTTCTTACAGGAGGCGGGATGCCAGGATATCCAGAAGAAGTGGCATACGCTTGATTTCTCGGCGGGAACGGCAGCCCTTCCGGTAATTTATTCCAACCTCAGCGTCGCGCTGAAACTGGTGCAACCGTTTCTCCTCAAGATGGTGCAAACCACGCAAGAGCATCTTGACGAATTGTACGAGCAGGGAATGCAAGAGATGATGCAAGATGATTTCCGCGCCGACACGAAGTTTTTGACGGTCTGGGGAAATTAAGAGCGGCTAGAATCTCTCACGATAAGTTCGGGTTGGTACGTAATATGCTTGTGCTGGTGAGTGGTGGGATTATTTGCCTCGTCGAGAAGAAGTTCAGCGGCTGCGCGTCCAAGTTCGTATTTTGGCTGCCGAATTGAGGTGAGCGGTATGGCAAGGACGCTGGCGAACTCGACATCATCATAGCCAACCAGCGCCATGTCCCCAGGAATGGAGATGCCCTGCTTGATCAAACCGCGCATCAGGCCAAGGGCTAGAAGATCATTGGCGCAAAAAACAGCAGTGGGCATTGGCCCGGAGCTAAGTAGTTTCGCGAGACACTCCTCACCCTCCCTGGCGCTTTGAGCATGGGTGGGAATATCAACAATGGCGCGATCAGGGTCAAGGCCTGCCGTTTTCAAAGCGCGTATCATGCCGCGTCGCCGGTCTGCGACCTGGCGGATACTGATCGGCCCATGCACGAAGCCGATGCGCTGGTGCCTACCTTCAAGTAGATGGGCGGCAGCGAGTTCGCCCCCTCGCACATCATCGACGGCCACTGAACAGAGGTCCTTGATACGGCTGGGGCGGTCGAGCAGCACGACAGCGATGCCCCGCTGGCGGAAGCGTTGCAGGTAGCTGGCATCGCTCTGCACTGGCGTAATCAGGACTCCCTGCGCGCGCTGCTCCTCAAGCACTTGAAGGTAGTGATTTTCCTTATCAATGGAATCGTCCGAATTGCATAGAATGACCACGTATCCTGCCTGGTTGGCAAGGTCCTCGACGCCTCGCGCGACTTCTGTGAAAAAGGGGTTGGCGACATCGAGCACAACGAGGCCGATGTGCTGGCTGGTGCCTGCGCGCAACTGGCGCGCCGAACCGTTGCGCACAAAGCCAATTTCCTCGATGGCAGATTTCACACGTTCCCGCGTCTCGTCGGCAACGATCTCTGGCCGGTTCAGCACATTGGATACGGTTCCAAGCGAAACGCCGGCGCGCTTCGCGACATCCCGGATATTTGACTTTGAACTCATGTGAGTATATTTCCTCATCTGCTCGATGGGTGTAACGTATTTCTATGATACCCTGCGCTATACTAACCGATGAGAATCAAGCAACAGAACCTCACGCATATAGTATGTCACAGATGATCGACATTGCTGTCGAGTTGACCAGGGCGGGGGCAAGCCCCGCCCGTACCCTACTACGAACGAGCAGGCGAAGCCGGACAGGGTAGAGGCGGGGCTTGCCTTTCACTGATAAGTTTTTTTAACATGCGCAAGTCGCCAGAGGCTGTCATCCTGAGCGCAGCGAAGGATCTCTCGTCGGTTGCGCGCAGATCCTTCGCTGCGCTCAGGATGACAACTTCCACCTTACCGACCCCTTTCCTAATAAACTTACCAGTGAAAGGCTGCCCACCCTGGCCGCCTATCCACATTGCAGGCAAAACCCTTGACAAGATGCCAATTTATATTTATACTTGCTCTTATTGAAACGTTTCAATTCAACAGTGTCTATTTGATTGTTGGAGGAAGTCGGACGGACCGCGCTTATCTGGCAACCGACTTTTTATGATCTTGACTTTCCTCGAACAACGCGGCGGCTGTTTTTCGCGTTTTGTTGAAACGATTCAATACACCAATAATTGTACTGTACAGGATATTGTCCGTCAAGTTTGTCTGTGAGGAGTGGAAAGCGCGTGGCGAAACCTGCTGACCCAATCATTGAACTGCGTGGGATTGCCAAACAATTTGGTGGCGTGCAGGCCCTGCGTGGTGTTGACATTCGCCTGTTCCCTGGCGAAGTCCAGGCGCTGGTGGGCGAGAACGGCGCGGGCAAAAGCACGCTGGTGAAAATCCTGGCAGGCATCCACAAGCCGGACGCGGGGGTCATGAAAATGGGGGGCGAACTGGTAGAACTGCGTTCGCCTACCCAGGCCCAGGCTCTGGGCATCGCGGTTGTCTACCAGGAACCGATGCTTTTCCCCGACCTCAATATTGCTGAAAATATCTTCATGGGTCGTCATCCGCGTGATCGTTTCGGGCGCGTGAATTGGAAGCGCATGTATCGCGAGGTCGATCAACTGCTGGAATCGCTGGATGTGGCGCTCAGTTCCCGCACGCCGGTACAGGGACTATCCGTGGCCGAACAACAGATGGTAGAGATCGCCAAGGCTCTTTCCCTGCAAGCGCGGGTGTTGGTGCTGGATGAACCAACAGCGGCGCTCTCATCGCACGAGGTTGAAGAATTATTTGCCATTGTGAAACAACTACGCGAGCGCGGTGTAGCCATACTCTTCGTTAGCCACCGCCTGGAAGAAGTTTTCAGGATCGCCGACCGCGTCACTGTCTTCCGCGATGGCACACATATTATTACAGCGCCTATCAGTGAGATAAATACCGAGGAGATGATCAAGCACATGGTGGGGCGCGAACTCTCCAGGCTTTTTCCCAAGGGTGAAGCTGAGATCGGGGAAGTGGCCCTGGAAGTGCGCCATCTCACGCGGGCAGGCGTTTTTGCCGATGTGAACTTCCAGCTTCGTAGGGGCGAGATTCTGGGTTTCGCGGGACTGGTAGGAGCCGGGCGCACCGAGGTGGCGCGCGTGCTCTTTGGCATCGACAGGGCTGAGGGTGGAGAAATCTGGCTCAAAGGTAAGAAGGTGCGCATCCGCTCGCCGCAGGAAGCGATGGATTACGGCATCGCTTATGTTCCTGAAGATCGCCACTTGCAGGGGCTGGTCATGAACTTCAGTATTGCCACTAATATTACGCTGCCTATCCTACAAAAGGTTTCGCGTTTGGGACTGGTAGACCCACGGAAGGAACAGAAGATCGCGGCTGAGCATTCGCGCCAGTTGAGCATCCGCTCCACGGGCGTAGAGCAGTTAGTCAACGCCCTTTCCGGCGGGAACCAGCAGAAAGTGGTGTTGAGCAAGTGGCTGGCGACCAATCCATCGGTGTTGATCCTGGATGAGCCGACGCGCGGCATTGATGTGGGGGCCAAAGCCGAAGTACACCGCATTATTTCAGATCTGGCTGCCAGGGGACTGGCGATTATTTTGATCTCTAGCGAACTGCCTGAAGTGCTTGCAATGGCCGACCAGGTTCTTGTTCTACACGAGGGACGCGTTACAGGCGCATTCGCGCGCTCCGAAGCGACTCAGGAGCGAGTAATGTTCGCCGCTACTGGACAGGATAGGTAATGAAAATGACCACCACGAGCCATGAAGTGGAATCCGCAAAGCAGCGCAATCACATGGGTCTGGCGCGTCTGCCTGGGCTGGTCAGCCGCGTGCGCGAACTGGGCCTGCTGGCAGTATTGTTTTTCATAATTCTCGTCGTCAGCGTTCAAGCCCCGCGCTTTCTGAGCATCGATAATTTCGTGCAGATTTTGCTCTCGGTTGCCATTATTGCTATTGTTGCCGTGGGCGAGACGCTGGTAGTGTTGACGCGCAATGTAGACCTGTCTGTCGGCTCAATGGTGGGCATCACCGCCTTTGTCACGGCCTACTTCTTTCAGCAGATTCCCAATACCAATATCCTAGTGGGCATTCTACTGGGCTGCGTTCTAGGGCTGGCGCTGGGTAGTATCAACGGGCTGATCGTCTCGCTGGGGCGCGTCCCGGCGATTGTGGCAACGCTGGGTACGCTTTACGTCTACCGGGGCCTGCTTTTTGTAATCGGGTCTAACACTACCACGCAGGTCAACGCCTCTGATGTTCCACCGGGCTACCTGGCCCTGGCAACGACTCAAATACTTGGTATTCCGGCCTTGATTCTGATTGCCGCAGTAATCGCGATCATCGCCGCGTATTTTCTCCATGCTTCGAAGAGCGGTCGCCAGCTTTACGCGGTGGGCAGCAATCCCGCGGCGGCGGATATGATCGGCATTCGCCGGAACCGGCTGGTATTCGCGGCCTTCGCCGCTTCGGGGTTACTAGCCGGGCTGGCGGGAGTACTGTGGGGCGCGCGCTTCGCCACGGTGGGCGCGACCGCTGCAACGGGTCTGGAATTGCAGGTTATCGCAGCAGTGGTTGTGGGAGGAGTCAATATCTTTGGCGGATCGGGCACCATTCTGGGCGCGGTGTTGGGCGCGATTGTACTGGGAACGTTGCAAAACGCCTTAAATATTCTGAACATTTCGCAGTTCTGGTTGCAGGCAAGCTATGGCGCGGCTATCATCGGCGCGGTAGTACTCGATGCCATTATCACGCGCTGGGTGCAGCGAACCATCCTCGCCCGGAGGAAAAAAGTATGAAAAGACTTCGATCGCTGCTAATTACCTGGGAAGCGCTACTTGTAGTATTGCTCCTGATCAGTATTGGCGTCGGAGCTACGCGCTCGCCCTATTTTCTGAGTGGTTTCAACTTCTACGCGCTCACCAGTAACATCATGGAAATAGCCATCATGGCTCTACCGATGACGCTGATCATCATCGCCGGCGAAATTGATCTGTCGGTCGCTTCGACGCTGGGTCTCACGAGCGTTGTGCTGGGTCTGCTGTGGTCAAGGGGCTATCCCATGTGGCTGGCGATAGGAGTGGCGCTTTTGATTGGGATAGTGGCGGGCTGTCTCAACGGATTCCTCGTCACAAAGCTGGCCCTGCCCTCGCTGGTCGTGACGATTGGCACGCTCGCGCTTTATCGCGGCCTGGCCTATGTTGTACTGGGCGACCAGGCTGTGAGCAGCTTTCCCAGCGCGTTCACCAATTTCGGATTTGGTACGATCGGTAGCAGCGAGATTCCCTGGTCTGGTTTGATCTTTGCCATCCTGCTGATACTTTTCGTGGTGGTACTGCATTTCAGCCGCCTGGGCAGACAACTCTACGCCATAGGGAATAACAAAGAGGCGGCGCGCTTTTCTGGCATCAACGTGAGCCGGGTGAAACTACTGCTGTTTATTCTTTCCGGCGGGATCGCGGCACTGGCAGGAGTGATTTTTACGGCGCGTTTTTCCAGCGCTCGACCGGATAACGCAGTGGGGTTTGAACTGGTTGTGGTGACGGTTGTCTTACTGGGCGGGGTCAATATATTTGGCGGACGTGGCTCACTACTGGGGGTGGCGCTGGCTATTTTCATTGTCGCCATTTTACAGAATGTGCTCGGTTTGTTGAATATCAGTGGAGATATTCAGAGTCTCGCAATAGGATTGTTGTTGATTCTCTCTGTGCTGGGACCCAACGTTGCCCGGCGCATTCAGGTCGTTATAACCCGCCGGCGTCTTGTCGCGGGAAGTTCTTAACGAACGTAAAGGAGGGAGACAGTGAAAAAACTGTTTCAAACACTCGGGCCCAGTTTTCTTGTTTTTGTGCTGCTGATGCTGGTAGCCTGCGGGGGCACGACCACTGGAGGAGGTACTCCTACCCCCACAACCAGTAGCGGGGGCAACCTCAACATCGCGTTCTTGCCCAAGCAGATCAACAACCCGTACTTCGACACCGCGGCTAAAGGGGGTCAGCTGGCTGCTACGGACTTGAAGGGACAATTCAAGCAGGTTGGCCCATCGACAGCCAACGCAGCCGCCCAGGTACCGTTTATTACGACCCTCACCGAGCAGCGTGTCGGCGCTATCGTCATCTCGGGCGATGATCCCAATGCCGTCGCGCCTGCCTTGAAACAGGCCATGTCGCAGGGGGTCAAGGTCGTGAGTTATGATGCAGACGTGGCACCCGATGCGCGTAATGTGTTTATCAACCAGGCCAACAGCGAGCAAATTGGCCGCAGCGAAGTGGATTTGTTGGCCCAGCAAATCAATAGCGCCGGCCAGATCGCGGTGCTTTCGGCAGCCAGCACAGCTGCAAATCAGAACACCTGGATCGGCTTCATGAAGGACGAGCTGGCAACGAAGTACCCGAATATGCAACTGGTGAAGGTTGTGTATGGCAACGACGATGACCAGACCAGCTTTAATGATACGCTGGCCCTGTTGCAGCAGTACCCCAACCTCAAGGGCATCATTTCTCCCACCACGGTCGGAATCGCTGCCGCGGCTCGCGCGCTCGAATCGGTGAAAAAGGGCGGGAAGGTAGCTCTGACCGGCCTGGGTACGCCGAACCAACTGCGCCAGTACGTGAAGGATGGCACGATCAAAGGCTTTGAGCTGTGGGATCCCGGCAACCTGGGCTACCTGGCTTATTATGTCGCGGCCCTGCTGGTCGAAGGCAAGATCAAGGGGACTGTCGGCGAGACGTTCACGGCTGGCAAGCTGGGTAGTTACACCATCGGCGCTAATAATGTCGTGCTGCTTGGCCCACCAACTGTTTTCAACGCTGCAAACATCGATAATTTCAACTTCTAGCTGTTTCGTTACAATGCGGGGAGACATGTAGAGATATCCATTTCTTTGCATATCTTCTCGCAATGACTCAAGGAGGACGTTTTTCATCTCGACTAATACAGGTGAGTACGTGAGTTCAGAAATAGAAAATCGCTTGCAAGAGCGAGGTGTCACTATCGATACCATCTTCACCGCATTGCAACAATTCAGCATTGAGACGCCTTCGTGGGGCTATGGAGATTCGGGAACGCGCTTCAAGGTTTTTCACTGGCCGGGGGCGGCCAGTAGCCTGCGCGAGAAACTGGCAGACGCGGCCCAGGTGCAGCGTGTCACGGGCATCTGCCCGGGAGTCGCCATGCATATCCCGTGGGACAGAGAAGACGACTGGCGGGCGGTGAAGGAGTATGCGGGGCAACTCGGCCTGCATATTGGGGCTGTGAATCCGAACCTCTTTCAGGATGATGTCTACCGCTTCGGCAGTTTATGCCATTTCGACAGGGCGGTCCGGCAACGGGCGGTTGAGCATGTGATCGAATGCATCCAGATTGCGCAAGAGGTTGACTCGCATGTGATCAGCCTGTGGCTGGCGGACGGTACCAATTATCCCGGACAGGATGATCTGCGCCGCCGCCGCCATCGCTTGCTTGAATCCTTGCAAGCCATCTACGCGGTTTTACCTGCTGATATGCGCCTGCTGATCGAATATAAATTCTTCGAGCCATCGTTTTACTCCACCGACCTGCCGGACTGGGGCACATCACTACTGATGGCGCAAAAACTGGGGCCGCAGGCTGAGGTGCTGGTAGATACCGGCCATCATCCCCAGGGGACGAATATTGCCCAGATTGTGGCGCAGTTGCTCGATGAAGGCAGGCTCGGCGGCTTCCATTTCAACGACCGCAGATATGCCGACGATGATTTGATCGTGGGTTCGCAGAACCCCTTTGAGCTTTTCTGCATCTTCAATGAGATAGTTGGCGCGGGGGCCGAAGGAAACGCCAACGTCGGGCGCATCGCGTATATGATAGACCAGTCACACAACATCGAACCGAAGATCGAGGCGATGATTCAGAGCGTTCTCAACGCGCAGAGCGCTTATGCGAAAGCGCTGCTGGTGGATCGGGCTGCGCTGCGTGAAACCCAGGAAGCTGGCGATGTGCTGGGAGCGTATCGCGTACTCCAGGCGGCGTTTGAGACGGATGTGCGCCCGCTGCTTGCCGAGTTTCGCGCGCGCCATGGGGCCGATCCCGACCCTATTGCGGCTTTCCGCGCCAGTGGATACGCCGGGCGCGTGGCACGCGAGCGGACAGCCAGCGCTATGACAAGCGGCTATCCAGGAGTGTAGAGAGCGCGAGCGGCCAGGGCGGGGACAGAGCCGCGCGCCCCTTCCCTGTTACGAGACGAGATGCTTGCTGTCATCCTGAGCGCAGCGAAGGATCTCTTGCCGGCAGCACGCAGGTCCTTCGCTGCGCTCAGGGTGACAGCTCCCACTCGCTGGCACCTTTCCTAAGTAACCTACGAGTGAAAGATGGTAGGGGCGCGCGGCTCTGTCCAGCCTTGACCACAACCTGGCGCAACATTCTGACGCCTACCGATTTGGATGAAGCATATCATGTTGATTTATATTTTGAAGGATCTCATACCATGACAAACAATTTTGGGGCAACGACGCTGGCGCAGCTGGTCGCGCGCTCGCGCAGGCTGGGCGCAGATCGCACTGTCTGCATCTGGGGAGGGGGCAATACCTCGGCCAAGTCGGACGCGATCGATTTTCGCGGTCGCCCGGCGCGGATTCTGTGGGTCAAAGGCTCCGGCTCCGACCTGGCGACAGTTTCGGAGGCCTCGTTTACCGGATTGTACCTGCATGATGTACTGCTCCTGCTAGAACGGGAGAGCATGAGTGATAGCGAGATGGTAGAATACCTGGCGCACTGCTTCTACGAGCCGGGCCGCCCGCGTCCCTCCATCGAGACGCTTTTGCATGGATTCCTGCCGTTCACTCATGTCGATCATACACACGCGGATGCCACCAATTACTTCGCCTGCGCAGCCGGTGGCGAGACACTGGCGCGGGACTGCTTCGGTGACAGGCTGATCTGGATTCCATATCGCCGCCCGGGCTTTGGGCTGGCGCGCGAGGTGGCGCTGGCGGTACGGGCCAGACCCGAAGCAGAGCTGGTGATGCTGGCTAAACACGGACTCATTACCTGGGGAGAGACAGACGAAGAATGCTACGCTGCGACGCAAACGACCATTGCCCAGGCTCGCGACTACGTAGAAACGCGCATCGCTCGTGCGGCGCGGTCCTACTTTGGCGGGCCTCGCGTTACTTCGCTCTCACACGAGGAGAGGCACGGCGTCGCCGCGCAGGTTGCGCCCGTCTTGCGCGGGCTGGTTTCCGGGGAAAAACGGCAGATTTTGCGCTTCGAAGATAGCGAGGATGTGTTGACCTTTGCGAGCAGCCAGGATGCGCCACGATTGACGGGCACCGGCGCGGCCTGCCCGGATCACCTGGTTCACACCAAACCCTGGCCGCTGCTGGTGGAGTGGACGCCCGGCCAGGAAGTAGCCACGCTCGCGGAGAGCTTGCGCGCAGGCGTTGCCGGGTACGTGGAGAAATATCGTCACTACCTGCAAGCAAACGCGCCGCAGAATCTTGATCCAGACGCCTCCACGCCTGTTTACAGAGCAGCGGACGCGGCGAGCGATGCGCATCCCCGCGTGATTCTACTACCAGGCGTGGGCATGTTCACGACGGGCAAAGATGCTGTGATGGCGGATGTCTCCGCCCAACTCTACCACCGGGCCATCGCTGTAATGCGCGGCGCGGAGGCCTGCGGTGGCTTCATTTCTTTGAGCGATGCCGAGAGCTACGCGGTTGAATACTGGCCGCTGGAGCAATATAAGCTTCAACTGGCTCCCCCTGAGCGCGAGTTTGCGCGCCACGTGGCGCTTGTGACAGGCGCGGCGGGGGGTATCGGCTCGGCCATTTGCAGGCGTATGGCGCAGGATAGCGCGCATATCGTCGCCACCGATATCGACCTGGATGGGGCAGAACAACTGGCAGCATACGTCAACCAGCAGTATGGCTCCGCGCGAGCTATAGCGCTGAAGATGGATGTTACCTCTGAGGAGAGCGTGGGCGCGGCCTTTGAGCAGGCGGCGCTGGCATTCGGCGGCATCGATATACTTGTCAATAACGCGGGGTTGGCCTCAAGCGCGCCGATTACCGGGACAAGCCTGGCAGAGTGGAACAAGAACTTGAACGTGCTGGCGACCGGCTATTTCCTGGTAGCGCGTGAAGGCTTCCGGCTCATGCAGGCTCAAGGGCGAGGTGGAAATCTGGTATTCGTCGCCAGCAAAAACGCGCTGGTCGCGGGCAAGAACGCGGCCGCGTATTCGACGGCCAAGGCTGCCGAAGCGCACCTGGCGCGCTGCCTGGCGGAAGAGGGCGGCCAGTGGGGCATTCGCGTCAACACCGTGAATCCAGATGCGGTGCTGGCAGGGTCGCGTATCTGGGATAGCGCCTGGCGGCAAGAACGCGCTGCGACCTACGGTGTAGCTCCCGATCAACTGGAAGAGGTCTATCGCAAACGGACAACGCTGGGGGTCAATATCCTGCCGGAAGATATCGCGGAGGCGGTGGCGTTCTTCGCTTCGCCAGTGCGATCTATCAAGAGTACCGGCAACATGCTCAATGTTGATGGTGGCGTGGCGGCGGCCTATCCACGTTGAGAAAGGGGAAAGGTCTGTGGCGACGCGCAACGTGGCAGCTATCGATCTGGGGGCGGAGAGCGGACGTGTGATCCTGGCGCGCTTCGATGGACAGCAACTCGACCTGCAAGAGGCGCATCGCTTCCCCAACCGGCCATTTATGCTGCATGGACACCGCTTCTGGAATATGGCGGGCCTGTGGGATGAAACGCTGACCGGCCTGCGCAAAGCGCGACAGGTGGCGGGAACCCTCGACAGCATTGGCGTCGATACGTGGGGAGTCGATTACGGCCTGGTGAATGCAGACGGCTCGCTGATGGGCAACGTTTACCAGTATCGCGATTCCCGCACGGACGGCGTGATGGAGCAGGTCTTTGCGCGCATTCCCCGCGATGTGCTGTACCAGCGCACAGGCATCCAGTTCCTGCCAATCAATACGATCTTCCAGCTCTACGCGCACGAACAAATGCAGCCGGGTGCATTAGCCCGCGCCCACCGCCTGCTGCTGATTCCCGATCTGCTGCACAATTGGCTGTGCGGGTCGCAGGCCTCAGAGCGCACCAACGCTACCACGACGCAGTGTTGGGATCCCATCGCGGGAGCGTGGGCGATGAATATGCTCGAACAGCTCTTCATCCCTACTGCTATGCTGCCAGCGGTGGTCGAGCCAGGCACAGCGCTGGGCGAGGTTCTCCCGCAATGGCGGGATGATCTCGGCGCAGCGCGGGTAATTGCGCCCGCGACTCACGATACCGGTTCGGCGATTGTAGCGACGCCGACGCAACCGGCGAGTGGCTGGGGCTATATCAGTTCTGGCACCTGGTCGCTGGTGGGTGTCGAACTGCCACAACCCGTCATGACTCCTGGCGCGCTCGCCGCCAATTTTACCAATGAAGGCGGCGTCTTTGGCACTACGCGCTTGCTCAAGAACGTGATGGGGTTATGGCTCCTGCAAGAGTGCCAGCGCAGCTTCGCGCGCGACGGTCTATCTCTCGAGTATGATGCGCTGCTGGCACACGTGGATGCTACCCCCACCTTCGAGGCCGTGATCGATCCCGATGACCCGCGTTTTCTGGCACCTCAGGATATGCCAGGTGCGATCAACGCTTATCTGCTGGAACACGGGCAAGCGCCGCTTACGGACCCGGCTGCGTTCGCGCGCTGCATCATGGAAAGCCTCGTGCTGCGTTACCGTGAAGTATTCTTCCAGATCAAGCGGCTCACAGGAACAGGAATTACGGTTGTCCATGTTCTGGGAGGGGGAGCGCGCAATGCGCATCTCAACCAGTGGCTGGCCGATGCCCTCGATGTGCCAGTAGTGGCGGGACCGTTCGAGGCGACGGCACGGGGAAACGCGCTGATGCAACTGGTAGGATTGGGAGAGTTGCACTCGCTTCAAGAAGTGCGCGCCATCGCACAACGCGCACCCACGCAGATGTTCTTGCCGGGCAGCGCGCATCGCGCAGCCTGGAACGAGGCGGGACAGCGTTTCAGCACTTTTCCACGAGGGTCTGATATGTGAAGCCGTCAAAGGTGTTTCCTACTGCCCAGATGTGATTCGAAAGACCAGTAGCGACACCCCTTGCGGGTGTCCCGTCCAGGTATCTTGCGGGTGTCCCGTCCAGGTATCCTGTGGGAGGGATACCAGCGGAGGCTACCAGATCGCTATCGATAGATCCAGGGCTGGGGCTATTGACAACGCTCCACTGCTTACCGTTCCAGTGTTCCACCAGGGTAGAGTAGGACACTGCTATTGCCGCAACACCAGCAAGCGACCCCGAGATAGCGGGGCCGGGTATCACCGTCCAC
>DAHVFL010000190.1 GCA_027316975.1 Chloroflexota bacterium
GTCTATATATCATCATCGCCCTCTTGTTCGTGCTTACAAGTTGTAGCAATGCATCGACTACACCGCAACATCCACAGGTGGCGTCTCCTACTACTGTGACACAGAGTACGCCTGCTTCGGCTCCGACGACAACGCAACCAACATTTCAATTGAAGCGTATTTTCTATATTATGATGGAGAATCGTGATGCGAGCCAGATTTTTGGGAATACGGCTAACGCGCCTTATTTGAACCAGTTGGCGAATAGTTATGGGATTGCGACGCGCTTTTTTGGGGTGACGCATCCGAGTTTGCCTGACTACCTGGCGGCTATTTCGGGGAGTTTCCAGGGCGTGTTTGATGACTGTGTGGCCGGGGCGGATGTGGTGTGTAGCGGGGTGTCGCACATGTTTAGCGGGCAGACGCTTGTAGATCAGCTTGTGGCGCGTCAGATGAGCTGGAAGGCGTATATGCAATCGCTGCCCGCGCCTGGTTTCACAGGTGGGTACGCGGGATTGTACGGGCAAAAGCACGATCCGTTCATGTACTTCGCGACTATTCGCAACAATGCGGCGCGCGTGCAGCGTGTGGTGCCGCTGACACAATTGAACGCGGATATAGCGGCGGGGACGCTGCCCAATTTTGTGTGGATCAGTCCCGATGCGTGCCACGATATGCATGGCGCGTCTGGCTCTGGTATTGCGGGGTGCGATACATATGACGGGCAGATCGCGCTTGGCGATGCTTTTATACAAACGCTGGTGCCGCAAATTATGCGTTCTGCCGCGTGGAACGAGGGGTCGGCTATTGTTATTGCGTGGGACGAGGGTAATAGTTCAGAGGGCTGTTGCAAAAGCCCGGCTGGAAATGGCGGCGGGAATGTTCCTTTGATCGTGATTACTTCTCAGGGGCCGCGTCATATTGTGCTGAATAGCGTGGCTTACAATCACTATTCGTTGCTGGGAACTATCGAGCAATTGTGGGGGCTGGGCTGCCTGGCGAATGCGTGTGGGATTAGCAAGGCGGGGTTGCTGCTGCCGTTGTTCGAGTGAGATGTAGATACATGATATCCTGGCAATTCTTATTGACGCTCTGTATGGCATACTCTACAATGATGCTATCCCTATTACGGATTCTCAAGATGCGAAAAGAATGCAAATATTGAAAGGATTGCCTTGTTTTAGATTATGAGCAAGTAGAGATTGTTTTATGCCAGTAAATGCGAATAAACCGGAGCGATGGAAAGCCGATATTATTCAATCGGTAGACTTGTACAACAACTGGTTTCTGCAATTCGCCCCTGATACGTATCGAAAAACACGTATTGAGACGACAAAGCAAGTAGAGAATGTTTTTGCGTGGACTACCCAACTGACGAATATTTCATCTGCGGTCTTGCAGCGATATCCATCAATTTTACCTACGCTGCGTATGACAACAGCGCCGCCGATAGCGCGTGATCGTCTGATCGGCCTGACAGGTGTTTCGCCTCATCTTATCAGGAGTATGGAGATTCATCATCAGATTCCTACTCACATGAGCAAAGAGAAAATTGATGAGGAACTGGCGAAAGTTGGACAGGTTATTACGCGGCTCTCTGATGATGATATTTTCCCCTGGCTGGTCAACAGGCAGAAGCCGACTGATGCGGAATTATATCGAGCCGCGACAATCATTGCAGATCGTCTCTGCGGAGCGGCAGTCGACCCTATAATACGTAATGCTCAGGAGCAGAGGCAGCTAGAAGGCATCAGGCAATGATTAGTGCAGCGAGGGTATTCACAGGTAAAAACTGGCGAACGGGTGCGCTTTGATGCAATGGAGCCTGGTATGTTTGCCTTCCGTCTTAATATACAGGTAATACAAGATAGGGATGCCAGGAAGGTAACTATTCCAGTTGATACGGTGATTATGCCTCTGCAATCTAAAACGGGTGGCTTCCCTTTGCTGATAGAGGCGAAATCCGCAGGGGATTTCACGAATACCAACAAAAGGCGAAAAGAAGAAGCGACAAAAGTTGCGCAACTTCGCTCTAATTATGGGAATGCTATTCGCTTTGTCCTGTTCCTTTGTGGATACTTCGATAGCGGCTATCTGGGTTATGAGGCTGCTGAGGGCATTGATTGGGTGTGGGAACACCGTATAGATGATTTAGCGGAGTTTGGAGTGTGAATCTTGCTTGCTCATGAGTTGATCGAGAATAAGCGACTGGCGATTCAGCATCAATTGGATGGTGCGAGAACGCAGGCTGAACGGAATAAACTGGGTCAGTTTGCGACTCCGTCTGAACTGGCAATAGATATGCTGGAGTATGCCAGATCATCACTCCCAGAAGAACAGCGCGTTCATTTTTTAGACCCTGCCGTAGGTACCGGCTCGTTTCTTTCTGCCCTTTTGCGTTCATTCCCTGTGTCGCGTATTGCCTCAGTTGTAGGGTACGAAATTGATCCATATTATGGACACAAGACTATGGAATTATGGGGGGAGAGCTTTTTTGATCTGAATATTGCAGATTTTACTAGAACGATACCTCCACAAACTGAGCATGAGAAAGTCAACTTGCTTATTTGTAACCCGCCATATGTCAGGCATCATCATTTGGCGGGTAGTGAAAAATTGCGGTTGCAAGAATTGACAAAAAAGATCACGGGTTTGCGTTTTAGTGAGCTTGCTGGCCTGTATTGTTATTTTCTTTGCATATCCCATGCATGGATGCAGGAGGACGGGTTGGCAGGCTGGCTTATTCCCAGCGAGTTCATGGATGTCAATTATGGGCGGCAGATCAAGCAATACTTGCTGAATCAGGTAACGCTGTTGCGCGTTCATCGTTTCGATCCTGGTGAGGTACAATTTCAGGATGCGCTAGTTTCATCAGCCGTCGTCTGGTTCAGGAAGGCTATCCCATCGTCAAACCATATAGTGGAGTTCACGTATGGCGGAACTCTGTCAAAACCGAAGATATGCAGGCATATTCCGATTGATGTATTGGAGCATACCGCCAGGTGGACAAAGTTTCCGCTTAACTCTGTCCCTGCCGTGCTGCATTCTGATCGCAAACAAGTACGGCTTTCAGACCTTTTCGATGTGAAACGAGGCCTGGTGACGGGTGCAAACGATTTCTTTATCCTTACTCCTGAGCAAATCGCGAAATATCAACTTCCTCGGGAGTTTCTTATTCCCATTCTTCCCAGCCCGCGTTTTCTCACGCTGGATGAGATCGAAGCTGATGTCGTTGGAAATCCTGTCCTTGAGCAGCAGCTTTTCTTGCTAGATTGCAAACTACCGGGGGATGAGGTTATCAAGTATCCAATGCTGGCGAAGTACCTGCAAATGGGAAAAGAGTCGGGCGTGGATCAGGGATATATATGCAGGCATCGATTTCCCTGGTATGCACAGGAAGAGCGTTCACCTTCACGATTGCTTTGTACCTATATGGGTCGCATAGGAAAAGAGCGAAGTAATCCGTTCCGCTTTATCCTGAATCACTCAAAGGCCACAGTTGCGAATGTCTATTTGATACTATCTCCAAAGCCTGAACTGGCAAAAGTATTAAAAGATGGGCCTGAACTCAGCCGCCATATCTGGGAAGCTCTCAATGACATTACTCCTGAAGTGTTGATAGGTGAGGGTCGGGTTTATGGGGGGGGATTGTATAAACTTGAACCTGGAGAGTTACTCAACATTCCAGCAGATACTGTGCTGTCTGTACTACCATCTATGTTTCGTAGATATACTGAACAGATGAAGCTCTTTTGAGCATTAACGGAGACGGGCAACATGGAAGTGTAATCGGGATGAATTCTACTTCTTGCGCCGTATCTGGAAAAACTGGATAATGAACGCGAGCGCTGTTCCTGCTGCAACCTCAACGATGGCGAGCGCTTTCGGCGTATCCGAGTCCGTTACGACTGGTCTGCGTTTTTTGGCGCGATATGTTCTATGATGCGTGTCATCTATAGAGCTTGTCTGCTGGAGCTGCATATTGTCTACTTTTTGTCCAGCCTGCGCTTGCTGAGAATTTGTCTGGCCTTCAGGGACAATATCTTTTGGCTCAGAATCTTTATGAGAAGGCGGGGCCTGTTCCTGTACCTCCTTTTTCGATGTCGCCAGGTGGCTGGTTAGTTTATGCACCATCACCGGCAGGTTGTCGGGTGTAACCTGTATGCCCTCTGCGAAGTAAGCATTGATCTCGGCTCCGATGAGCAGAATGACGGCGAAGTAGTAGAAGAAAAACAGCAAAACGATTGCTAAGGCGATATTTCCCGTGTAGCTGCCGAGAAAGTGAGCGGTATAGAATGGGAAGAACTGGAGATAGATCTGTAGTAGTACGGCTGCTACGGCTGCTCCCAGCCAACTATTGCGGAAACTGATGTGCTGGTTGGGGACGACGATAAAAATGGCCTCGAACAATACCCAGGAGATCACCAATGAAACAAGGATACCAAACACCCAGAAAAAGAAGTCAGAGATGCCATTGTTAACGAGCTGATTCAAAGAAAGACCCTTGAGTATGGTTATGATGAATGTAGGGAGAGAGGCAGCAAGCACCATTGGAACTGTCAAAACAATAAAAATCAGCAGCATGAGGATAGCCATGATATTCTGCTTAATGACGCCACGCGGGCGAACATGATAGATGATGTCGAAATAGCCCTCCATGCTGATAAAGAGTCGGGAGCCGCCGAATACGGCCAGGAGGATAGCGATGATGCTCAGGATACCGGCGCTTTTGTTGAGCGAAGCAAGAGCCAGGGTTAGAAAATCGCCGGATGCCGGGAAGATATTTTTGAGACGATCTATCAGTTGTGATTCTGCTGCGGGGTCGAGCCGACCGAATGTAAGCCCAACGATGGCGACGATGGCAATAAGTACCGGCAGGATGGCCGTTATGAGGTTAAAGGCAAGCGCGGATGCAAAGTTCATAACCCAGTCATTGTTGAATTTGTTAAAGAAGTCTTTGAGCGACTTCGCGCCCTTTAGAGCATCCTGTTTGACTTCTGTTTTCAGGTGTTGTTCTGAATGAGTTGCCATACTTCACCTCCTGCTGATTTTGTCTGTAGTTGGCTTTGTTTTATGGAAAATAGTACTATACACATACTCTATGTACGTATCAGTTGATGATAGGGGTTCAATGGCAGCAAAAAAACAAGGACGACCATTGCGGTCGTCCTTGTTTTTTATTTCAGGCGGCGAAAATCGAAGCTAGAGTTCGATCTTCCCGCTCGTTACCAGCAATTTGAGAAATTCGAGATGGCGCACGACCTCAACGCGGTCGCTACCACCGTTTTGATACCACTGGCGCATCCAGAGCAAGGAAACGATTTCTTCCGAGGTGAAACCGTGCTGCGTGAGGGTTTCGGCGTCAGTTGTTACGATTTCAGTAGTTTCAAAAGGTTTTTCAGATGAGATTTGTGGGTTCATATTATTTTCCTTCCTGTATCAATGGGATATAGTGCGCTATTTTATTCCGCTTTTTATATGGATGCTGTGTTTTTCAGATGATCTACCTTACTAAACGTTCGATCCTATACTTTTTTAAATATCACTTTTGCTATCGCCATTCCCCTTTTCCATTCTTCCTGAGCTAAGTATAAGCGGAAATGCCAGCTACGACTATCTACTACATTACTTCCGCACTGTGAGATGCGTCACTTTGCGTCTAACTGTTACACGCTTGACACATATACGTTTGACATCTTCAATTTGTTCCACGTTTTGCGGGCTAAATTTGTACAGATTAAAAATCTGGTTTACTATCAATTTCTCACTACGATATTGACCAGTTTGCCCGGCACGTAGATCACTTTTTGCACGGTGTTTTCGCCGATGAAGGAGGCGACGCGGGTGTTCGCCAGCGCCACCTGGCGGGCCTCGCCTTCGGAGATGTCCGAGGAAACTTCGATGCGCTCGCGCACTTTGCCGTTGACCTGCACGACCAGGGTGAAGGTCTCATCGCGGGTCATGGCCTCGTCGTAGATGGGCCATGCGCTCCGGTGGATGGTGCTGCCATGGCCGGTAATGTGCCACAGCTCTTCGGAGATGTGCGGGGCCAGTGGAGCCAGCAGTTGCATCATTGATTCCAGGGTGTCGCGGAACGCTACACTGCGCGCCACCGGTTCGTGCTGCTGTTTAATCAGCACATTGTTGCACTCCATCAGCGCGGCCAGGGCTGTATTGAAGCGGAAGCTGCTGTATTCCCCGGTCACGCGCTTGATGGTCTTATGGCGCAGGCGTTCGATGGCCTGGCTTTCGCTGCTGGTGTTGGCTGCCGGGGAGTTCTCAACCCAGGCATCGTTCACCAGGCTCCAGAAGCGGTTCAGAAAACGCCAGACGCCTTCCAGGTTTTCGGCGATAAAGCTGCCGCCCGCGTCGAATGGCCCCATGAACATCAGGTAGGCGCGCACGGTGTCCGCGCCGTACTTCTCAACCACGTCATCGGGTGCGACCACGTTGCCGCGTGACTTGGACATCTTCTGCCCGTCGGGTCCCAGTACGGTTCCCTGGTGGTACAGGCGCGTGAATGGCTCGTCAAAATGCAGGTGGCCCATGTCACGCAGGGCTTTGATGAAGAAACGCGCGTACAGCAGGTGCATGACGGCATGTTCCGCGCCGCCGATATACTGATCGACGGGCAGCCAGCGCTCCATGGCCGCTTCGCTCCACGCCTGCTCCGCGTTGTGCGGGTCGGCGTAGCGCAGGAAGTACCACGAGGAACACATGAAGGTGTCCAGGGTATCGGTTTCGCGCATGGCCGGGCCGCCGCATACCGGGCAGGTGGTGTTTACAAATTCGGGTTCATAGCGCAGGGGCGATTCGCCGGTTGGTTTGAACTGCACATTTTCGGGCAGCAGAACGGGCAGCTGGTCTTCCGGCACCGGTACTATGCCATCCGCCGGACAGTAGACAATGGGGATGGGCGCGCCCCAGTACCGCTGGCGGCTAATCAGCCAGTCGCGCAGGCGATACGAGACGGTGAATTTACCGATGCCCTGCTCTTCCAGGTAGCGGGTCACTGTGTCGATGGCTTCAGCGGTTGGAGTGCCATCGAAAGGACCGGAATTGACCATCACGCCCAGGTCGTGTTTGGCCTCTGCCCAGGTGCCGGGGTCGCTTGCGTCCTCTCCCTCCGGTCGAATTACTTCGCGGATGGGAATGCCGAACTTGCGCGCGAACTCGAAGTCGCGCTGGTCATGCGCGGGGACGCCCATGATCGCGCCCGCGCCATAGCCCATCAGCACGTAATCGGCAATCCATACCGGAACCTGCTCGCCGTTGACAGGATTGGTGACGTAGCCGCCGGTGAAGACGCCAGTCTTCTCCTTCTCGGCGCTCATGCGTTCGATTTCGCTCATGTGCCGGGCCGCGTCAACGTAGGCGTCAACCTCGGCCTTATGCTCTGGTGTGGTGATCTTCTCGACCCAGGGATGTTCGGGGGCCAGCACGAAGAAGGTCACGCCATAGATGGTGTCGGGGCGCGTGGTGAAGACGGGAATCTCTTCGTGCTGCCCGTCGAAATCGGCGCTGAAGCGAATCTCAGCACCCTCGCTGCGTCCAATCCAGTTGCGCTGCATGGTGACGGTTTTTTCGGGCCATGAAATCTGCGAGAAGTCCAGCAGTTCTTCGGCGTACTTTGTGATCCTGAACAGCCACTGGTCGATCTCTTTGCGAATGACGACGGTGCCGCAGCGCTCGCAGGTGCCGTCGGCCAGCACTTGCTCGTTTGCCAGTGTGGTGTTACAACTGGGACACCAGTTGGCCGGGGCTTTGGTGCGGTAGGCCAGCCCATGCTTATATATTTGCAGGAACAGCCATTGCGTCCATTTGTAGTAATCGGGCAGGCACGACACGACCTCGCGCTCCCAGTCCCACTGCGCGCCCATTTTGCGCAGTTGCCTGCGCATATTGTCGATGTTGGACAGTGTCCAGGTGCGCGCCTGGATGCCGCGCGAGATGGCGGCGTTCTCTGCCGGCAGCCCGAAGGCGTCGAAGCCCATCGGCTGCATGACGTTGTAGCCCTGCATCCGCATGAAGCGGCCATAGGCATCCGTGCCGGTATAGTTGTACCAGTGGCCGATGTGCAGGTCGCCAGATGGGTATGGCAGCATTACCAGGTTATAAAAGCGCGGTTCCGGTGAATCGTCAGGAGCATGGTAGAGTCCCCGGGCTTCCCACTGCGTTTGCCATTTTTTTTCAATCTCTTTTGGATTATACTTTGTGCGTGTAATCATAGTCATAACCTCTCATACTGCCTCGATAAAACTCTATTCCGGTTCAACCTACAACGCCTGTCAGTAGCGACACCCCTTGCGGGTGTCCCGTCTATCCATC
>DAHVFL010000191.1 GCA_027316975.1 Chloroflexota bacterium
GGATAATGGCATCACCATTGTCTCCGACATTCCCGACGACTTTCCCCGTGTCTATGCCGATGGCACGCGCATCCAGCAGGTGCTGCGCAACCTCGTCAGCAACGCCCTGCATTTTACCCCGTCTGGTGGCAGCGTGACGATTTCCGCCAGTGTGGTTGAAGATGTCACCGTCGCGCCTGATGGCGAAGCGCGGAAAAGCTTCGCCGTGCAGGTGCGCGATACCGGCAGTGGCATCTCCCCCGAATACCAGGAGCGCATCTTCGAGCGTTTCTATCAAATCCCGCTGGACCCCGCCGGTCGCACAAGCGGCCAGGGCCTGGGACTGGCTATCGTCAAAATGATCGTGGAAGTGCATGGCGGCTCTGTACATGTTGAAAGCGTATCCGGCCAGGGAAGCGCGTTCACTTTCACCATACCGGGTATTCTATCCTGAATCTGGTTAATGAGAGTGAGTTGTAACAGGCCAGAGCGCAGCTCTGGCCTGTTACAACTCACTCTCATGTTTTTTGCCCTTGATTTACTGGCAAAAGCGTGCTATGCTGAATTTGTCCCTAAAATGTGGGGTATCGTCGGGAACGTGTAGGGCCTGATGTAGAGTGCCCATTCAGAAATCACGCCTGGTTGCTTGTACAGAAAAGGAGACAGACCATGGGTATGCTGCGGATTATGTCCCGTAAAGGTGACGAGCGGATCGTGTGGGATAATAACAAAGCGAGCACAAACGATCTTGAAGCCCTGGCGGCAATCCGTGAGGCCGAGCGCATCTTTAACGAGGAACGCGCGCGCGGCGCCACCGCTTTCAAAGTCGAGTCTGGTAAAACTGTAGAGCGTCTTGAAACCTTCGACCACACCGCCGAGCAAATTGTCATGGTACCCCGCGTTATTGGCGGCTAAGGAGCAGTAGCAGCTATGTGGCAAACTCTTAGCCTCTTTCTAGGTATCTGGCTGCTATTCCTGCTGCTGGCAATCTATTACCTGTCCCAGGCTTCCGATGGGCGGGTCGGACGATTCCGCGAAACTGTGAGCGAGCATCTCTCTGCTGAAAGCCGCGCGAAAGCCCTGCTGCGCGAGATGTTGTCGGAGAACCAGTACCAGCAACTGATCAAGTTTGGCTATCTCGAAGTAACCAGCCCATCCATCGACAATCGTATGTACCGCATCCCCGGCTCCGGAGGGCTGGTGAAGGTCTACGAACGCGGCTGCGCCGTGATGGAACTCTGCTTGCAACCGGCTGAGCCGCTGCCCGATGGCGACGTAGTCGTAATGCATAAGCTGATGATCGAAGCCAACGAGCAGGAGTATTTGCAAAAGGCGAACCATTTCGCGCCAGGTATCATATCCCTGCGCTGCCAGCACCTGTAAACTGACATATTCCCGGTAAAATGTATGACGGGACTGGCAAAGGCTGTGCCTTTGCCAGTCCCGTTGTGTGTTTCGCTGAACTTTCGCTTCCTGAGTACGTATATACTATCTGAGAACCAGTAGCGACACCCCTTGCGGGTGTCTCGTCCGCATAGCCAGTCATAGAGTGGATAGCCCGCATAGGCTCCATGTAGCGACACCCCTTGTAGGTGTCTCGTCCGCATAGCTCGTGATATATACTTGTTGACGAATGGGGCGGGACACCCGCAAGGGGTGTCGCTACTGGCTAAAAACTCTCGACTATAGTGGCGAATCCTAGTATAATCTAGCACATAGCCCAGATGCAAAATCCAGAGAGTGGAGAAGGTAGGCGAAAGATGGAATGTCCCTACTGTAAAGCGGAAAACCGCGATGGCGTGCGCTATTGCAGCAATTGCGGCAGGTTGATAGACCCGGCTGCGCTCGGCAGCGGCGTCTCTTCAAGTTCATTGACTGTTGCCAGTACCCAGGCAAAAGGAATTACACCTGGCGGAACCGGCGGCTCGCACACGCTCAGAGTTGGTACCACCTTGCAGGGCGGTCGCTATGTGATCAAAAAAGTGCTGGGTCAGGGTGGCATGGGCGCGGCCCTGCTGGCAACCGATAAGCGTGTCAACAATAAACCGGTGGTTATCAAGGAACTCGTCTCCGATAGCAGCGACCCTGATAAAATTAAAGAGGATGAACGCAATTTCAAGCAGGAAATGATGACCCTGGCAGCTCTGCGCCACCCCCTCATCCCTGCTGTCACCGATAGTTTTGACGAGAACCAGCGCTACTTCATGGTACAGGACTATGTCGAGGGAGAAAACCTGGAAGAGCGCATGGAGCGCATCAAACTGCCATTGAAGGAACGCGAAGCCCTGGTCTTTGCCTCTCAAGTACTCGATATGCTCGAATACCTGGCGCGGCGCACCCCGCCTATTGTGCATCGCGACATCAAGCCCGCTAATATCATCATCGATAACGAGGACAAGCGGGCGCACCTGGTGGACTTCGGCATCGCCCGCGCCGACGTGGTCAAGAACGCGCGTCGCAAGCAGACATCGGCTCTGGGTACACCGGGCTACGCACCCCCTGAACAATACCAGGGCAACGCCGACCCACGCTCCGACCTGTACGCCCTGGGCGCGACGCTGCATCACCTGCTGACTAACCGCGACCCACGCGACTTCCCGCCCTTCAACTATCCACCGGCGCGCACGCTGAACCCGCAGTTGTCGCCCGAAGTAGAACAGTTGCTTGCCAAAGCCACCAATAACGATGTCACGCAGCGCTACCAGAGCGCGATTGCCATGAAACGCGACGTGGATACCATTTTGCTCAAACGGCATGGCGTTTCGGGTGCCATGGACAGCTACACGCTGGGAACATCCGGGCCAATGCCTGCTATGCCCCCTACTCTCCCCTATGGAGCCGCGAGCCAACCGACGCTGGCAAATCAACCTCCGCGCAGACCCGCGCCAGTCACCCCGCTGCCGCCATTCGCGGGACAACTGCCCTTTCAGCCCGGATTGTACGCCGCACCTCCACCGGCACCGGGACGCAGGAGTAATGTCGGACGCAATTTTCTCCTTCTCATCCTGGTAGTGGTCTTGCTCTTCGCCTTCGGTTTTGGCGCGTACTACTACATCCAGCGTCGCGGCCCGGCTACCGCGAATGGGAATACTCCAACGCCTATCACGACTTCAAACATACCTGCCAGTGGCATAGGTGTGATGAAGGCTGCCAATGGAGAAATGATCGGCGTCAGCGATGGCATCTTCCCCTTTGATACCACACGGCCCGGTGGGGATTTGATGAACCTGGCGGCTCAACGTCTCCAAAAAGGAGATAAGAGCGGTGCGGAAAGCCTGTGGAGCCAGGCGACTCAGGCCGATATGGGCAATGCCGAAGCCTGGATTTACCTGGAAAATCAGACCGTGCTGGATAGTGGCAATCCCTACATCGATATCGTCGTTGCCACCATGCTTACCGGTGATAAGGGTACCATTAGCGTCGGACGCGATGACCTGCAAGGGGCCTATGTAGCGCAAAAGGCCTATAACGACGGGCACGTATTGCCCAATGGCGTGCAGGTGCGCTTACTGATCGCTAATTCTGGCAGCCAGACCACTTTTGCCACTCCGGTCGCCCAGGAGATCGTAAATTTGCAGAAAGCCGACAGCCATTTCGTGGGCATCATGGGCTGGCCGTTCAGTTCGCGCGTTGTGCAAGTGTTATCAACGCTGGCACCTGCCAGGATTCCAATGGTGTCGCAGACCGCGTCCAGCGATTCGCTGACAGGCAAACCCTACTTTTTTAGAGTAGCTCCCCCCAACGTGGTACAGGGCGTAATCGGCGCGCGCTATGCCCGGATAAACTTACGTGCTACGCGCGTTGCGTTGTTCGTAGACAATTCCGATCCCTATAGCCAGACCCTGGCGAAAGCTTTTACCGACCAGTTCACCAAAAATGGCGGTACGATTGTTGCAACAGAGAATTACACGGTCAACAAACCGGATAACTTTGTGCAGTTGCTCAACAATGCCGAAACGGCTAACCCCAATCTCATTTACTTCTCCGGCTACGCGGCAGATGCCAGCGTACTGCTGACCGACCTGCCCACATCTGGTCCGTTTGCCAATTTACAGTTAATGGGCGGCGACGCATTATATGAGGTGGGCGGGTATCAAAGCAGTTCGCGCGCGGCAGGGGTGCGTATGCGCTTCACAACCTTTGCCCATCCCGACGAATGGGCTATCCTGTGCGCTGCCGGGAAAGCGTTCGCCTGCTCGCGACCGAATTTCTTCGGCAACTACAAGGCCGCGTTTGACGCCAATGGGAAGTACGACAACGGCATCTATGGCTATGCCCGCGCTGATGGTGATGTGATCCTATCCTACGATGCCACCACGGCGATACTAACCGCCGCGCAAAATATGCTGACCGGCACGAAGACCACCCTGACTCCGGCAGAACTGCTGCAAGGTTTGCGCAAAATTACTGGCGCGCAGGCTCTTCAGGGTGTCAGCGGGCAAATCTCCTTTGATACGCTTGGCAATCCAACCAGTAAAGCCCTGGTGATATTAAAGGTGGTACCACCGGGCTACATCCAGATCGACTCGGTGCAGGGTTGCTTCCAGGTAGGACAGACAGGCTGCTAACCAGCCAGTAGCGACACCCCTGGCGGGTGTCCCGTCAGCCGGTGCGGCCAATTGCACATGGGCTAACGAGACACCCGCAAGGGGTGTCGCTACTGTAACCTGGCGGGTGTCCCGTCAGCCGGTGCGGCCAATTGCACATGGGCTAACGAGACACCCGCAAGGGGTGTCGCTACTGTAACCTGGCGGCGACTTCCGTTTCTGTCATGCCCGCGATCTCCACAATTTTTTGCCGCCCGGTTGCGCCGCGCGCGATGCTAATTGCGCGTTTGGGCAGGCCGAGACGTTGCGCGAGCAGGACGATGAGCGCGTCGTTGGCGGCTCCATCGACAGGCGGGGCGGTCAGTCGCACTTTGAGCACACCCTGCTCCCATGCGATGGCGTTGCGGCTGCTGCGCGGGATCACGCGCACCGTCAGGCGCACGAGAGCGTCACCAGCCGAGGGGAAGCGCTTGCAACAACAACGCCTGGATGGTGAGAAGGAAGAAGAATGCGATCAGGAACGACATGTCGAGAACGCCCACCGGGCGCACAATGCGGCGAATGGGAGTTATAAAGGGGTCGGTCATGCGCGCCAGGAAGCGGATAAAAGCAAAACGTTCATCGGCGCGAAACCACGAAGCGAAGACGCGGATAATCATGGCGATAATCAAAATTCCAATGCCATACTTTACAATTCCGTAGATCAGGCCGTGATCCAGCGGGATGCCTAAGAGTTCTCTCATACACAACTACTCCTGAACGGTTCGTACCTCGACGATGGTCATGCCAAGAATTTTGCGGCGGAAGATTTTGCTGACGCGCACCCCCTCTAAATCGGGGAGCGTGGTAACGTGCTTTTGCACAAACTGCCCCAGCGGGCGCGCCGCCATGATACCCGCGACAGAAGAAAAGGCGGTAGAGGTGACGCGGGTGCGCGCGTGGCTGGAAGTCATGCCCAGCAGCGTTCCCATTGCAAAGAGCGAGATACCCACGACCAGGTTAGTGCCACAATTGGGGTGAATTGCCAGTTCGGCTTCGCCTGCCTGCAAGCGCTGTAAAGCCTCGTCCAGAGAACGCCGCAACTGCCCCAGGTCTACGTCGCCAAAAATGATAAAGCCGCGCGAATTGGAGCGCGCGCTTACCCGCAGTTCAGGAACATAGCCGCTCAATATGGTAATAGTAGCGTGCTCTAAAGCATGGTTTTGTCGAATACGACGGCCAAACAGCATCTCTTCAGGTTTCATGGTGTATTCTTTCTCGTCTAGACATAGACGCGCTCGCCAAAGATGGCGCGTCCGATACGCACAATCGTAGCCCCTTCTTCTATCGCCACCCGGTAATCATCGGTCATACCCATCGAGAGGTGTCGCCAGCCACACTGCGGGAGTTCATTGCGCAGGTGGTCTCGCAACAAGCGCAATTGCCGGAAAACCGGCCGCGTCTCTTCCGGGTTGGGCGCGATGGGCGCGATGGTCATTAACCCTTCCACTCGCAAGTGCGGCAGCGCGACAATGTGCCGGGCCATCTCCGGGGCTTCTGCCGGTGACATGCCCTCCTTGCTGGCCTCACCAGAGACATTGACTTGCAGCAGCACAGGCAACGTAATGCCCTGCCTGCTCGCGTGTCGCTCCAGCGCCTGCGCCAGGCGCAGGTTATCCACGCTCTCCACACTGGCAAACGCGCCGGTAACCTTACCGGTCTTGTTACTTTGCAAATGGCCGATCATATGCCAGCGCACCTCTGGCGGGTGAAATTCCGCGATTTTGGGCAAGGCATCCTGCACGCGGTTCTCGCCAAAATCCGTCACTCCCAAATTATACGCCATACGGACAAGCTCAAGTGACACCGTTTTGGAAACGGCGATTAGCGTCACGTCTTGCGCATTGCGGCCCGCCCTTTCGGCAGCCTGCCCGATAGCCCCGCGCACATATTCGAGATTGCCTGCCAACTGCTCTGGCGTTATCATATCGATTTTCACCCGTCCAGTAGCGACACCCCTTGCGGGTGTCCCGTCCTTTTTTACTCATCTGCTCATCTCTACTCATCTGCTCATCTATCAGAAGGGACGTATACGGGACACCCGCAAGGGGTGTCGCTACTGGGTTTCAAATTCCCGGCGCAAGGCCAGGATAGACGGGAAACGTCCCGTCTTGCTATTTTCGGCGCGATACGAATAAAAATGCTCTTTCTGGCAACTGGTGCAGATGCCGCTGACCTCGATATGTTCAGGCATCAACCCTGCCAGCAGAAGCTGGTTGCGGTTCGTCTCCCACAAATTCAGGCGCAGGCTGCTGCACTTCGCCAGTTCTACTACACTAAATACGGCTGAGTCGCGTACCAGGTTGCGATAATCTTCCCCGGCCGGCATGGCTTCAAACTCTCGTTCCCCCCGGAACAGCCTGCGCACTTCCTCTGTCACCTCGTAACAGCACGCGCCGATGGTTGGGCCGATGCCCGCGTAGATATGCTCCGGCTGGCAACCAAATTGCTCGCGCATGGCGTTGATGGTTGCCGCGCTGGTGCCGCGCGCCGTGCCGCGCCACCCGGCGTGCGCGATGGCAATTACGCCTCGCGTGGGATCGTAGAACAGCAGGGGAGCGCAATCGGCGGAAGACATGGCGAGCGCCACACCGCGCCGCCTCGTGATGATGGCATCGGCCTTGCGGCGCGGTCGAGTCGTCCAGAGCAACTCGCGGTCGTCAATCATATAGGAGCGATGGGGCCAATCTGTTCGCCAGTCGTCCCAATCGTCGCCATCCAGCGTCAGCACGTCCGCGCCATGCACCATCCAGGCGGTTGCGCAGGGATACGTTTCAATGCCCAGGCTCTCCAACGCCAGCAGGCGGTTGCGTAAGACATTTTCAAAGCTATCGTCGTTGCTCACCGACACGTTCAAACCGCTATGGGGAGACACGCTATACCCTCCATGCCGCGTAAACGAGCCGTGAACCAGTTCCGGAAATTGCTGGAAAAGGGCGAATTGTACGTAGCGCGTCCCGCCCTGCTCTTGTTCGATCAATGTGACTCCTGATGGTGATGTGTATTGCCTGCGAGTATTGTAACACAGATGAACCAGGGCGGGGACAGAGCCGCCGCCCATAGGCGTCAAGGTAAACCGGGTCGAAAGTGGCCTCGTCCGGCTACCAGGGCGGGGGCAAGCCCCGCCTTTCACTGGGAGGTTTTTTTGAAACGCGCCGATCTCGCCTGTCATCCTGAGCGCAGCGAAGGATCTCCGGGCAGCCCGGCGAGAGATACTTCGCTGCGCTCAGAGCCTGCCCTGAACGAAGTGAAGGGATGACACCTTTCACCTCGCTGGCCCTTTCCTAAAAAACCTACCAGTGAAAGACAAGCCGCCGCCCGTACCCTACACGAAGCCGGAGTGCGTCCCGTATAGGGTACGGGCGGCGGCTCTGCCCCCGCCCTGGTAGCGTGGCACACAGCCATCGATCTCATCCAAGACACTCATGTAGGGCTACACCACCCCCAAGGAAAAAAGGTAGAATGGGAGAGGATGTTCCGACACAGAGATCGTCGCTCTTTAGAGCCTTGTGAGCCAGAATCCAAGACTGGTCCGGGTGGGTGCAGGAACCACCCCTTGTTGCGCTGACGGGAAGACCCTTTTCGCTAGCAGCACGTAGAAGAGAATCTTTGTTTCTACCCACCCAAGCCGGAACATCAATTGATGAAGAGCATAGGAGCATTGCGATGGAGATCCTCTACACCCACTGT
>DAHVFL010000192.1 GCA_027316975.1 Chloroflexota bacterium
GGTTGAGAGTACTGGCGTAGTAACTCTAACCTCTCCAGATCTTCCGAGGTAAAGAAGCCATTGACACGTCTGGCTGGATATCTGCCCTTATCTATGAAATATGTTTCGTCTCCATTACTGAGGAAAATAAATGGGAGTTTGCCAGTCTGCTGGCTAATGCGCTCCGCATACTCGATGGCCTGGCGTTCTCCTTCCAGCGGAGAACGAGAATCGCTTTTAGCCTCCAGCACTGCCAGAGGTTTACCATCCTTGCCCAACAGCACATAATCAGCAAATGCTCTGCTATTTTCAGCTTCTGCCAGATACGAGTCATCCGAAGAACGTTCCCTTATCTGCTTGTTTGTTCCTGAGAGAAATGCCTCCGTCACCAAGTTACCCTGACCACGGCTCCAACCAGCTTCGGCAAGCTGCTTATCAATGTTCTCTTGCCTTATTTCTGCTTCTGTAGACATTTCTTTATAATTCCATCTATTTCTACAGATCCGAACTCAGCTTTTGTGAAATACTATCTGGCCCTGCCAAATATTTGTGACAATGACCAGATATGGTCTATTACAACTACACGTCCAGATTCGCATTCTTCGCGTGGCTCTCGATAAACCGCCGTCGCGGCGCCACCTCGTCGCCCATCAGCATGTTGAACACCTTGTCTGCCTCCACCGCTTCTTCGATGCTGACTTGCAGGATAGTGCGGTGTTCCGGGTCCATCGTAGTGTCCCACAGCGTCTCCGGGTTCATCTCGCCCAGACCTTTGTAGCGGCCCACTTCTGGCTCTTTGCCATTGTGCGCGGCCTTGTACTCCACGATCAACTGATCGCGTTCCTCTTCAGCGTAGACGTAATGGACGGTTTTACCCATCTTGACATGGAAGAGCGGCGGCTGTGCGATAAAGAGATGCCCGTTAGCGATGAGAGGCTCCATGTAGCGAAAGAAGAAGGTCAGCAGCAGCGTGCGAATATGCGCCCCGTCAACATCGGCGTCGCACATGATAACGATGCGACCATAGCGCAATTTGGCAATGTTGAAGCTTTCGTCAATGCCCGCGCCGATGGCCGTGATGATATTCTTGACTTCCTCGTTTTTCAGGATTTTATCCAATCCCACGCGCTCAACATTCAGGATTTTACCGCGCAGAGGCAAGATGGCCTGGAAATGGCGGTCGCGACCTTGTTTCGCGCTATTATGAACAAACACCCCACTTGCTAGAGCAAAGTTATGTGTGCCGGGAACCTCGACATCGTACACGTCAACAGTTTGCTCTAAAGGTTCAACTGAGACAACCCGATGATTGAACGTAGCTACTGCTTCATGAGCTAAAGCTTCATCGCCATCAAAGTATCGCTGACAAAACTTATCAAAGCGCAGAAGTGACGCATTGCGAGTTGCGAGGCGATGCGCGCTATAGCCCTCAACATCAATCTTGCCATCCGCCTCAAATTGCTTCAAAGCTGCAACCGTTTTACGATAGTAGGTTTGATGTAAAGCCGTTCGTCGCTTTGCCCGGAAATCTGGTGTCCACTGTTGTTGTGTCTTTTCACGACGCCATGCAGTCAGTTCTTCGTCCTGCCACTGGAGCTTTGCGCGTTGCGAATACGCCTCACGCGCATCTGGGTGGCTCTCAAAGTAAGTACGTACTCGTTCTGCTTGCAAGCGACGATTTTCTTCATCGCTCCAATAGTCACGCTGGGCCTGATTCAAGCGTACAAGCATCTCTTCGCGGTATGCTTCATTCGTATTGTAGAACTCAAGCCATTGCTCAGCCATGTATTTCTTATAAGTTTCGTCTTCCCATTGTAGTTTGGCTCGCTCTGATAGTACCTGTTTCATCTCTGGAAGACTCATACGCTTACTCATCATAGCGCGGAATTCTTTGCTTTGACGAAGCTTGCGGCCTTTCTCAACTGTGTCTGGCCGATGTAAAGTTCGCCCAACGTGCTTCCGATGCAACTCAAGATGCTCCAGAGAGGGAAGGCGCTGAATATTCGTCGGATTGTTGTTCAGTTTATTGAAATCCAGATGGTGACAGTGGTCACCATCTGTTTTCTCGTAAACACCCTTCCAACGATTGTACCAATCAGCAAGCATATGTGTAAAAAGCCACGCATCAGAGCGAGGATCTTTTACCATCTCGTAACCCTGTATAGTTATGCCCGTTTCCTTCATATCAGACATCTTACGGTACAACGGCATGAGCGAGTCACCCGACGCGAGATTCCCCGCTTCCTTATAACTACCATCACGGAGCATGAAGCGGTGGTCAGAAGTGCAAACGATAGACTCCCCATTGTCGAGCGTGACCCGAACTACAGTGGCCTGCGCCTTGGTCATACGCACATGAATCAACCGCTCTAGTCCAATAGTGCCATCCTTGCGAATAGTATAACCAAAGTGTTCTTTTCCCTCGGATTGCTCCGCGACCAGTTCCTTGAAACTTAGTGAGCGGCCATCTGCAAGCGCAACCAGCGTATCACCAGAGAAACATCCACCCGCCGAATCGCCCTCCACCAGGTACAGCTCGCAGCGATCAGCGCGTTTCTCCGAACAATCGGCCAGCTTGCCTGGCAGCGTAGTATCGAGAGCATTCTTGCGCTGGATCAAATCGCGCACCGCCCGCGCGGCTTCACGCGCCTGTGCGGAAAGCACGCACTTGGAAATGATGGCTTTGGCCTCGGCAGGCGTCTCTTCAAGGTACTTGGCGAGCATATCAGCCGCGACCGTCTCCACAATCGGACGCACTTCAGCATTGTTTAGCTTGGCCTTGGTCTGCGCCTCAAACTGCGGATTGGGCAGCTTGACGCTGATCACCGCCGTCAGTCCCTGGCGCACATCATCGCCCGTCAGGTTGCTATCCTTTTCTTTAAGCAGGTTCATCTTGCGCGCGTAGTCGTTGAGAGTGCGCGTCAGGGCGCTGCGGAATCCGGTAATGTGCATACCGCCATCAGCAGTATTGATGCCGTTGGCGAAAGAAAATTCCGTAGCGTTCCAGCCGTCATTGTATTGCACGGCCAGTTCGACCTTCACCCCATCTATCTCGCGAGTCGCGCTGACAGGTCGCGCCATCACTCGCCCGCGATCCTTGTTCAGGTAGCGCACGAAAGAGACCAGGCCGCCTTCGAAGTAAAAGGTAACTTCGCGGTCGCTGCGTTCATCGCGCAGGGAAATGGTCATGCCCCGGTTCAGATAGGCCATCTCGCGGAAACGCTGCGCCAGCACGTCAAAGCTGAAATCGCGCGTCTCCATAACCTCCAGGTCGGGCAGGAAACTGGTGATGGTACCGGTATCATCATCCTCGATAAGATCGACTTCTTCCAGCGCAGTGACAGGTTTGCCGCGCTCGTAACGCTGGCGGTACAGAATACCCCCGCGTTTCACATCCACCTCGCACCACTCGGAGAGCGCGTTCACAACAGAGACGCCCACACCGTGCAGCCCGCTGCTGATCTGATAGCCGCCGCCGCCAAATTTGCCGCCCGCGTGCAGGATCGTCATAACGACTTCGAGCGTGGAGAGGCCGGGGCGTTGATGATGCTCTTCAACAGGAATGCCGCGCCCATTATCCTCGATAATAACCGAACCATCCGCGTGAATAACCACACTCACACGGTCGGCATACCCCGCCATTACCTCGTCAATGCTGTTATCAACAACCTCGTAGATCAGGTGATGCAGACCGCGCTGGTCGGTCGCGCCAATATACATACCCGGACGCACGCGCACCGCTTCCAGACCCTCTAGTATCTGGATATTCTGCTCGCCATAATCACCATTGCCGTTGCCGTTTATTTTCCCACTGCCACCATTGCCGCTACCACTCCCATGTCCATTCTTTTGTTCGGGTTCAATTTGTTCGGGGAGAGCATAGTGCTGGTCGGTTGTCTGCTCTGTCATGATTGCTTCTCTCGTTTTTACCATAACACCAGGATGTCCCTTTAAGTATAAGAAGTCGTCATTGGATATACAGCATCATTCACACTATCGCTCCCCCACATTCCAGCATGACCATGCAAGCGTCTCTTCATATGCATACTACATGATACCTGCCGGGACACAATGTGCCAGACATTATCATGCGCGTAGAAAGGATACATGCCGTGCTGAGGAGAAGTAAGACAGACACACAATAGAATAGGCATCTACCTGTATTTCTGGCTTTTGTCCGGTATTACGCTGTACCTCTACCTGCTAACAGGTATTCTCTGCGAGCGATGGAAATGTGGAAATCTCCACCTTTCGCGTCGCTCCATTATATCACAAATTCGCTTGACAGGCAACGCGAGACGCTCGCTAGTAGCGTTGCCCCAGTTGTCCGCTCATCGGCGGCATCCCCTGCATAACGGGCATCCCTGGTATGCTCTGCATAGGGCCAGGAGTGAGATTGGTGGCGCAATAAGGACAGAATTTCCAGCGCAATTCAAGCAACCGCTCGCACTTGGGACAGGCCGCCTTGATTTTCTGACCGCACGAGGGACAAATCTGGAAGTCGGACTCCACCCGCGCGTGACAGTTGTTGCAGGTAGACCGCTCGGTCATCTCCGCCAGTAACGACTCTTCCTCAAGCTGGCGTTCGTAGATTTCGGCCAGCGTCTGGCGCGGGCGTAAAATCATATAGATGAAGAGGCCACCGACAAAAAAGACCGCAACCAACAACGTCGCCAGAACCTGCGAGAGAAGGTCCTGCGTGCGCGAACGAATATCGCGGAATGTCCAGATGATCAGGCTTATCCAGAAGATAACGATAAATGTCACCAGAAAGCCGACAACTACTCCCAATACGCGGTTCAAAGTATCAAGTAAAGCATTGCCACTGGCAGCAAACACAAAATGTAAGTTAGACATGACAGGTTATTGCCCCTTTCAGCATAGACATAAGCTGGTACAGTAATTAAACGTAAACCTCAGACAAAAAGACTACAAAATGCTTCACACTAGGACATTGTGGTATAAAGAGGAGAGAAAAAGGGTCTGTGGGCTATTGGCCGCAGGCCAATAGCCCACAGACCCTTTTTCTCTCACCCTTAGATAAACAAAATCGTCGCTATCTCGCCCGAACGCAGTCCGGTATGCAGCGGTTCCCGGCCATTCCAGAACAACTGCCTGTGAGGTTCTTCTAACAGGTTTGCCGCGAATGCCTTCTCGCAGGCAAATCCCGGTCGCAGGCTCGCTTCTACCGCGTGAGGCAGTGGATTGTAGATACGCGCCATCACCCCTTCGCTGCTGCGCTTGATGGCGCTGACCACCACACTGCGTGGTTCCACTTCGATCATGCCCTTTAGAGATGGCAGTATGCCCTCGTGCTGCCCGGTTGCAATGGCACGGACGGGCGTAGTAAACGCCTGTGCCTCGCGCAAAACCAGCGCCTCCTCCGCTTCCCAGCCGCCCCTGTGCATCACCAGCGCGTAGTCGAACTCGGCATGTCCCAGGCATTGACCCTCCGGCGTCTCAAGCATCGGCCCTGCATGTCCGCGCCGCGTCTCCAGGTCGCCTCGCGATAGCCAGCCCACACAGCGCAACAGCGTCACCGCGATAGCCTGCCGTCCCTCGCTATCCTGTATCACCTCATACTCTGGCAGCCCGCGATTGAGTACCGCCAGCCCTGTCTTGCCATCACCAATATCCACAAAGCGTTTCTGCGGAAAGCAATTGACCGGCTCTTCCGACCAGTCCGCCACATTTTGCGGACGGGATGCCGCGATTGGTCGCCTACGCACCTCGAAGGAACCCTCCGCCGCTACACTCTCTACTCTATATAATACAGGAAAGGTCGCACGAATCCTGTGATCTTTTACCAGATTTTCGATGCAGGTGTGAATATCGATGCGCCGCACTCCCGGCGCGAGCGAAATTTCACTGGTGATTGGACACAAGATGCGTTCATCGCTGCGCCCCGTCCGGTCAGCAGCGGCTGCGCCCGGCAGCGACCACAGCCCGCTTATACGCATTGTGACGCGAGTAGGAGAATGCGTCACCTCGATAGCAGGCGGCTGCGCCGGATCGCTCACGAGCAGGTCGTGCGCTGGCGGACAGTAGTTATACAGGTCGCCAATATCGCCACCATCCACAAAGCGGTTCAACCCGCTCAACACCACGCCCGTCTGCGTATCCGTCACGGTCAATGTGCCATCCTGCTTGCTCGCCTCGACCCGATAAAATTCGTTTTCAATGCAGTTGGCCGGGACAGCAAGCGCGGATACAGGTGTGGGTGTGGGTAGGGGTGTGGGAGACGCGGCCAGCGCATCGCCTGGCACAACCCAGAACGTTTTCAGCCCATAAGCGGGCAGGTCTGCCGCCACAAACTCGATGCTTGCCCGCGCCTGGTCAATGGCCGTAAACTCCAACGTATGTATGTCCTGGCGATCCAGCAGCGCCAGTATCTGCCGTTCGACCGCGTGGAGTTTGTGTTGCAGCGCGCGGCCCTGTCCAGCTGCAGCGATCAGCACTTCAATCGCCGCCACACCCGGCTTCTGTCCCTCTTCAACCTGTATACCGGCAATCTCATAGGATTTTCCGGCACCAAGCTGGCCCATATAATTTACCAGCATATTCTCAGCCATCGCAATGAAATCGCCCGGCTCTTGCTTGCCCAGCATTGCCACCATCGAGGCCAGCATCTCACGCCCAACAGGGACGGAGCCAACTTCCTGCCGCCAGCGTTTCAGAACATGATACGGCATCTGCTGGCCGCGTTCGTCAACGATTACTGCGTCGCTATCCAGATGCGTTGTGGGCGCGTCGACAAGCGCAACACCGGTGCGCGGCCCCGGCGCGGGATTGAAGACCACAATGGGAACGGCTTCGCGCAGCATTCGCTCATTGTGCGCCAAATTCAAGGAAGGAGCGCGTGTATCAGTAGCGCTGGCAAGGTGTTGCAAAGCTTCAAGCGTCAACTGCTCGCCGATTTGCTGGCTCTGCGCAAAACGCGCGCTGTTCTCGCGATGCACCTGGTCGATGCTACAGCCACAGATACTATCATGCGGGTGATTCTGCAAAAGCAATTTCCAGGCCACTCGCGCCAGCCCGGCGGGATAGGGCGCGCCCAGTGTGCTGGCCCAGGCCGTCATTGGTTCAACCCAGCGTTCCAGCAGGTGTTCGGTCGCGGCGTTCTGCTGCTTGATCCACATACGCGCCGAAAGCACAGAAGGCAGCAGGTGCGAAAGCTCTCCACTGCGCATTTCCCCGCTCAGTGTTTGCAGCGAGTCGCTTCCGACCCGCGCCAGGTACCCTTGCACGGCGGCTACATAGTGTGGCAGCGTGCCAATGCGCACCTGTACGCCATGATACCGGCTGTCCTGTTCCGCCGCATCGTCCTGGCCCGCCAGCCGCCCATGCGCCGGATGAATACACGCCAGTTGCTCGTTAGCCGCCTGGATGGTGGCTGGCAGACCCTCCTGCGGCTCCAGGTGATCGGAGCCATTCATAAAAAGCAGCGTACTGGTGGTGGCTTTTTCAAGCAAGGGCGAAATGAGCAGTTCAACATGCGTGACAAATTCATCCGGTTTGAGCGGCATATCACGCGCATTAGAATAGCCCATACCACCGGCCAGGTGTAAAACCAGCGTCTTTGTTCCATCCGGCGCGGCCCAGTAAAACTCGCTTGTGCGCGCCTCGGAGCCAATGCCCCGCCAGAAGACCGCGTTATCGATGCCCACTCCTTTCAGGATTTGCGGCAGTTGCGCGATATGTCCGAAGCAATCAGGCACGTAACCCACGCGCATCGGTTCGCCAAATTCGGCGGCCCGCTTCAGACCAATCTGGAAATTGCGGATCAATGCCTCGCCGCTCACCAGAAACTCATCCGGCTGCACATACCAGGGGCCAACCGTAATGCGCCCGCTGCGCGTGTGCTTTTTCAAGCGCGCCTCCTCCTCCGGGCGCGCTTCCAGGTAGTCATCTAGCACAATGGTTTGTCCATCCAGCATGAAGTGGCTGAAATCGGCATCGCGCTCCATAATGTCGAGCAGCCTGTCAACAACATGCACAAGCCGAACGCGAAACTGCTGAAACGTCTGATACCATTCACGATCCCAGTGCGTGTGAGGAACAAGCACAATATCGAGTTGCCCGGTCATAGCGCCCCTTTAATCCAGGAAGAGAAGAACGAAGTTACTCTGCTTTACTTCATAAGCTCACATAACACGGCCTGATGCGCGTGTCATCGACAGGCTCATTATAATGGGTATGCCAGGCTATCGCAAGGGTCGCTCTCCCCTGTGTCATCCTGAGCGCAGCGAAGGATCTCGGTC
>DAHVFL010000193.1 GCA_027316975.1 Chloroflexota bacterium
TCATTAGCCTGATCCTGAGTTTGCTCTTTCTGGTTGCCGCCATGCTCCCCCTGCAGCGCTCCATGCTGCTCGAAGCCGGTCTATCCCTGACATTGCTGATCACGTTTCCTCTCTTCTTTTTCCGCAAGCAATTGGATGGAGCGATGGTGGACTGGTCGCTCACGCTGGCAATCGCCATCTACCTGGGCTGGCCCTTGAGCCTGATGCTTCTGTTGCGCGGCTACCGTCCTGGTTTTAACAGCAACGGTTTCTGGTGGCTCATCACGTTGCTCCTGGGTGTATGGGGTTTCGACTCGGGCGCGTTTTTCGCGGGTCATTTCTTCGGGCGGCACAAACTGGCCCCCAACATTAGCCCCGGCAAAACCTGGGAGGGCGTAGCTGGCGGCCTCATTTTCTCGGTCGCGGCAGCTTTGCTTTTTACCGTTCGGCCTCTAGGTGTGCCCTGGTTCCTGGCAATCCTGCTCGGTCTACTGGTTGGTGTGGCCGCCACGCTGGGCGACCTTGCCGAATCGCTTATCAAACGCCAGACCCACGTCAAGGATAGCGGTATGATTATACCCGGACATGGCGGCATCCTTGATCGTATCGATAGCCTGCTCTTCGCCGTCATCGTGGTGTATTTCTTCGCGCAGTTCATCGGTAAGCTGTAAAGCTGGAAATCATTGGATGATTGATACCAATGTGATGCGGTGGAGCGAGCGCTGCGCAGCGCTCGCTCCACCGCATCACATAAAAATATGTGCGAGGCAACGCAGACGCCTGGGGACCGGGAGTTAAGTACAGCACACGATGACATAAAAGACTGTTCGCGCGTGTTTCTTTTTAAGCCCGTGGCGTGGTAGAATAGAGCAGGTAGTGAATGCAATCACATCCGCAGATGTGAGCAGTCCTCGTAGATACAACGAAAAAATGCAGGGGCGAACGAGTTCAATTGAACGAATTCGTTCGCCCATCAATTTGACAGTTGTTTGAAGAGAAGGCTTGCCGTGAAAGAACTGGAGCGGGCGCTCAGGATGACAGCCAGGTTTCCACATGTCTACAATTTTGCAGGTTTCCCCTGATAGGGGTGAGATAGAATGAGATGAGTAGTTTTCCCAGGCGCATTGCGCTGCTCGGCAGCACCGGGTCCATCGGGCAGCAGACGCTGGATATTGCGCGCTGTTTCCCCGAACACTTTCAAGTGGTCGCGCTGGCGGCGCGCAGCAACGTGGAATTGCTGGCGCAGCAGGCGCGGGAATTTCATCCCGCCTTTGTCGCGTGCTTCGCAGATACACCTGACGTTGAGAGAGCCGCGCGTGCAGCTTTGCCCGGCGTGTTGATTGGCGAACAGGGGCTGCTGGCGGTAGCTACACACTCTGATGTCGATATCGTCGTTGCCGCCACGTCCGGTTTGATGGGGCTGCGTCCCACGCTGGCGGCCATCCATGCCGGAAAGACCATCGCGCTGGCGAACAAAGAAACGCTGGTGATGGCGGGACACCTGGTGATGCAGGCCGCGCGCGAGCAGGGTGTGTCAATTTTGCCGGTGGATAGCGAACATAGCGCCATCTGGCAGTGTTTGCGCGGCGAGAACGCGGGCGAGGTGCGGCGCTTGATCTTGACGGCGTCCGGCGGGCCGTTTCGCCGCGCCACATCCCAGGAGGTGCGCGCGGTGACGATCGAGCAGGCGCTGGCGCATCCGACGTGGCGCATGGGACCAAAAATTACGATTGACTCCGCAACCCTCATGAACAAGGGGTTAGAGGTGATCGAAGCGCACTGGCTTTTCGATGTGTCGTATGAGCAAATTGAAGTCGTGGTTCACCCGGAGAGCATCATTCACTCGATGGTGGAGTTTGTCGATGGCTCTATCAAGATGCAGGCCAGCCTGCCCAGTATGCATCTGCCTATCCAGGACGCTCTCAGCTATCCCACGCGCCTCAATACAGCAGGCATGGGCCTGGTGCGCGAATTGCGCTGGCCGGATGTGGCGCGGCTCAACTTTGAGAACCTGGACATAGAGCGTTTCCCCTGCTTCAAACTGGCACGGCAGGCGGCGCAATACGGCGGCACCTATCCCAGCGCGCTGGTGGGGGCCGATGAAGAAGCCGTGGCTTTATTCCTGGCAGGCCAGCTTTCATTCCCAGGCATCGCTGAACTGATCGAAGCCGTGCTGGAACGTCACCAGTCCATTGCCCAACCGGACATCCCGGCTATTCTGGAGTCAACCGCCTGGGCGCGTACAACCGCCCGCGCACTGTATTCGACCCTGACAAGTGTCACGTAGTGGGTGCGAGGGCGACCGCGAATCGCTCCTCTTCTCTTCCAGCAAGAAAACGCTATAATAGAGAAGAGGCTGGAATCATATCAAAGATGACATCCAAAGATCACACAAAAGCATATGAAGGAAAACTGTATGAATAACTGGTTCTTACTCGCCGCCATTCCCGTCTTTGGCATATGCGTATTAGTGCATGAATTTGGACATTTTATCACGGCCAAATGGGCGGGTATTCGCGTCGAAGAATTTGGCCTGGGCTTTCCGCCGCGCATGGTGGGATTTCGCAAACGCGATTCCGGCGGCTGGGAAGTGATCTGGCCCGGCGGCAGGCGTAACGCCGAAGATAGCTATGATGCTGAAAAGCAAACGCCCTTTAGCGGCACCAGTGGTGGGTACAGTACCCTCGCTATTGGAAATGAAAAGCATCATACCATCTATTCACTCAACTTCTTGCCCATTGGCGGCTTTGTGCGTATGCCGGGCGAGAATGGCGATATCAACGACGAGAGCGGCAACTATGACCCGCAGAGCTTCGCCGCGAAAACGGCGGGTAAGCGCATCATCGTGCTGGTGGCCGGTGTCACTATGAACGTGATCCTGGCAATAATCCTCTTCACCATTGCCTATAGTATAGGCGAGCCGACCTACCCGGCTGCCATCGGCAAAGTTGTGCAAGGCTCGCCCGCAGCCGTTGCGGGATTGCAGCCCGGAGACACGATTGTCTCCGTCAACGGCCAGCCGGTATCGCTGTTTTCCGATGTGCAGAGCGTGGTTACTAAAGCGATTGCGGCGGATAACAACCGTCACGCCACCTTGCCGCTTCTCATGGTCATACGGCACCAGGGCAGCAGCTCGACCAGCGCCGTTACGGTCAATGTGCGCGAGAAACCGCCGGCAGGCCAGGGGCCAATGGGCGTCGAGGAAAAGGTTGTTTTCGTCAGTTCACCTGTCTGGCAGGCTCCATTTAAGGGCGTCGCGCATACATTTACGGTCACGGGCGACTTTATCAACCAGATTGCCATGATGATCGGGGGCGCAATTAAACCACAACTTGCCGGGCCGGTGGGCATCGTCAAGATTACAGCCGAGGTAGCTCAGACTGTGCCTGACCTGGGCTGGTGGCCTATCCTCAGCCTTACGGCTATTCTGAGCCTCAACCTGGCTATTATTAATATTCTACCCATCCCCGCTCTGGACGGCGGGCGCGTCTTATTGATATTGATCGAAATCCTGCGCGGGGGCAAACGTCTCAAACCCGAACGAGAAGGACTCATCAATTTAATTGGTATGGCGCTGCTACTGACCCTGATGGTGGTTATCACGATAAATGATGTTCTCCGCCTGGGCGGCTAAGTCAATTTCATACCAGTCGCGACGTCCCTTGTGGGCGTCTAGCGTCGCTTGATGTTCGTATACAAGGACGGGACACCCACAAGGGGTGTCGCTACTGGTTTAATACAATGGAGCAAAACAAAACTATGCGACGGAAAACCCGGCAGATTCATGTTGGTAATGTGGCGATTGGCGGCGATGCGCCTATCGCTGTGCAATCAATGACCACGACGTATACACGCGATGTAGATAACACGGTTGCGCAAATCCTGCGGTTGGAAGAGGTGGGGTGTGAGATAGCGCGCGTGGCAGTGCCAGAGATGGAAGACGCGCTGGCGATTGGCGCGATTCAGAAACGCATTCATATCCCGCTGGTGGCCGATATTCACTATAAACATAGCCTGGCCCTGGAAGCCATTCGCCAGGGGGTGAACTGCGTGCGTATCAACCCCGGCAACCTCATTAACGGGCGTCAATCGTTGGAAGAGATCGTCAAAGCCTGCAAAGAACGCGGCATCGCTATGCGTATCGGCGTCAACTCCGGCTCCATCGACGCGCTTGACCAGCGTGGGCAGATGCAGCGCATCCAGGTGCGACTGCGCGACGATGGTGTATTAGAGCGCAGCGATCCGGCGGAAGCTCGTCGTAAAGAGCGCGAGCGCCTGGCGGAGCGCATGGTGACGAAGGCGCTGGAGTACATCGGTTGGTGCGAGGAGTTGGATTTCCACGAGATCAAAGTCTCGCTGAAATCGTCTACGCCTCTGACCGCCGTTGAAGCCTACCGCCGCTTCTCCGAACGCTCGGATTATCCCCTGCACCTCGGCATCACCGAAGCCGGCACGCTGGTATCGGGCGCGGTCAAGTCCTCGGTGGGCCTCGGCCTGCTGCTCGCCGGTGGCATTGGCGACACCATTCGTGTCAGCCTGAGCGCGGAACCGGAGGAAGAGATTCCCGTGGCCTACGAAATCCTGCGCTCGCTCGAACTGCGCAATCGCGGCGTCACTTTTGTCTCCTGCCCCTCCTGCGGTCGCGTCGAAATCGACGTGATCAGCGTTGCCAACGAGGTCGAGAAACGCCTCTCCAGGGTGCAGACGCCCATCCATGTAGCCGTGATGGGCTGTGTCGTCAACGGCCCCGGCGAATCGCGCGACGCCGATGTCGGGCTGGCGGGCGGCAAGGGGCGCGGCGTGATTTTCCGCAAGGGCGAAGTCATCAAAACGGTGCCGGAAGATCAATTCCTGGATGCCGTGCTGAAAGAGGTAGCCAGCCTGCTGCCCGAACGCGAAGCCCGCTTGATCTACCCCGAAGGCGGCATTCAAGATACCGCCGGCGTGCATCGCACCCGCGACGAAGGTATCGGCGAGCGCGTCGCTAAGGCATGATGGAACATGGATCTCTGCCATTCCGTGTGAAAAACAGGGAACTTGTAGGGACGCGATTCATCGCGTCCGCCCCAGATGGGCGTCCGCCCCAGATGGGCGTTCGCACCGGGCGGACGCGATGAATCGCGTCCCTACAAGGATGGGCGCTCGCACCGGGCGGACGCGATGAATCGCGTCCCTACAAGGATGGGGTGTCTGAGAAATTCATAATACAAAAAGGCGGCTTCATCGCGAAGCCGCCTTTTTGTAGGGTGGGCGATACTGGATTCGAACCGGTGACCTCTACGATGTCAACGTAGCGCTCTAACCAACTGAGCTAATCGCCCTGGGATGGACAGGCATAATAGTAGCATTGCTGGCCGTGCTTGTCAAGTAAAAAATTTGGGAATTTCCGCCAGGGTTTTAGGCCAAATTTCCCTCTGCACCTCTAGACCTGGGCAGATATGCTAAACTTGGTAGGGAGTCACAGCAGGCTCCGAGAGCGCGACATTAGGAAGAAACAGAGGGGCAATGAACCATGGCAATCTCAGTCAAGTTAACCTCTGACATGCAACGAGTCCTCAACGAGCAGCGACTAGGTTTTGTGGCCTCGGTCTGCGAGGATGGTACTCCAAACCTTTCGCCCAGGGGGACCACTACCGTCTGGGACGATGAACACATTGTGTTCGCGGATATCTGTTCACCAGGGACGATCGCCAATATCCGCCATCATCCCATCGTCGAGATCAATGTGGTTGATCCCGTGATCCGCAAGGGCTATCGCTTCAAAGGCTCTGCGACCATTCACCAACAGGGACCCATCTTTGAGCAAGGGCTCGCGTTTTATCGGCAACGCGGAACCATGAGCTTCATCCGCAGTATCGTGCTGGTGCAGGTCGAGCGAGCCATGCCCTTGATCTCTCCAGCCTATGACCAGGGAAAGGCGGAGGCGGAGATTCGGGCCTCCTGGCTCCAGTATTGGACCACACTCTACGACTGTGCGTCCGCAAACGACGAGCAGGCGGTTGGCTCAGAGATCGAGCAGATCTAGCGTCTCTGCTCGATCTCTCCTCCCAGGTCTCATCTCAAACCAGCATGACCCCCCAGCCGCGGGATGGCGTCAGCATGTTAATGCTGGCTCCAGAGTAAATCGGCGATGTGAACTAAGAAGATATAAAGCTCATCTTTATTTGGCCCTCTGATATTCTCTTCAATTCTCAAAGCTTCACGGGCATGGTGATATGCTTGATGCGTGTCATGTGGTGTGCTTTTTAAGAGAAGACAGTCCGCCAGACCTCTATGAGCGCTCGCTTGACTGAGAAGTAGCAAAGAGCTTGTAGCAAGCTGGAGTTGTTGAGTATACCAATGGTATGCTGAATCAATGTCTTTTTCTTCATTTAGAGCCAGGTCCCCTAAAGCCTGATAGCATTCAAGTGTAAGCCCTGGATCATTGGGCGGAGAGACTAAGTTAAGGGCCTGGTTATAAAGCTCGATAGCTTTAATAAAGCTTCGCTCTTTCTTTTCCAACGTAGCAAGATGGGCTGTAATGCGCCTGATCGAAAGAGAGTTCTTTGTTCGATTTGCATATACCAATGCATCATTGAGATGTTTCCGAGCCGCTTTCAGATCTCCATCAAAATCTCGTATGATAATGCCCTTGATATCAAAGAATTGGGAGTACAAATCGTCAGAAATATCATGCGCGTTAATATGCTTCAGGCTTTTTTCCATCTGGGCCATCCAATGTTTCGCTCTATTATTGTCTCTTGCATCGTAGAAAGACAGAGCCAGGGTATATGCTATACGAGTTGCATCGGTCCATTCTTTCAATCCCTCGGCAATAATGCAGGCAGGAGCGGCTAATTTAGTTAGCTCTGCTACAGGTCCACTGCGGGTTAAAGCTGGCATGATCGCCTTTGTCAAACGCAACACCAGACGCGCAAGCCGCTCATTGTCTTTGCGGGGCTGCCAATCTGTGACTGTATGAACACTACTTTGATACTTAATATTGAGGATACCAATGAGCCGCGCATCCATGTCTTGCCATTCAGCCAGTTTGCCAGCAATATAAGGAGTATGTTCAAAACCTGGATCGATTTGCGCTTTGCTTTCGGCCTCACTGACAGTCTTGACGAAGTCATTGAACTGATCCTCTTTGATCTGCGAGATGGGGTTATTCGACTCGACTCCTTTGATAGTAATAAAGAGCAGAAGAACAAAGGAGAGCGCGAGTAGCGCTAAAACTAGCCATATATGCGATTGAATCCAGGGAAGGGGGAGAGAGCTGTTGACGATACCAATCAGGAAGGTTATCACCAATAAAAATGTCAGGGAGAGAGCGGCAATACTCTGGCCCCGCGAAAGTTTCATGCAATACCCTCCAACCAAAACAAAAATTTGGAAAGAATCTGTCGCCGTCATTACTCTCTGTGATTGCGTAGGTATTAGGTTATTAAGAAACTCTGGATTCTATGCTGCCGAGATGAGCCGATATTTGAGCAATTTCAGGCGGGATGCGTACCCTTAGTTGATTAGCCAGTGTCTGGTATTCACTGAGATAGTGCCTCGTTAAAATTCTCTGAGTTTCGATTGATTTTTGTGCTTGCGCTTTTTCCTCCAGGTTGTCGGAAAAGCGCATAATATCCTCATATCCACGTATATAGGAGTTTGATTTAAGAAGATTGTCTGCGAGCTGCTCGAATTTACCGCGCACAGAAGCTTCGAGATCATGTGGAGCATTTTTTGATGCGGAGATTGAAGGATTTGCAGCAACATCCTCAATGGCTTCTCTGATACCTCTAGTAACATCGAGGAAGGCGAGATCAAGGTTTTTCCATGTGGTCATGGCTTTACCATCTCTCGGTAACGCTTGTAGCCTGTCGAGAGGTGTGCTTTTCCAAAGTACAGGCCGGAGGATAATGGGAATGACACGGGCAGTTCCTGTTGCGTTTCTTTCTAAAGCTCGCTGCATCTCCTCGTAAGCGTAATTAGAAGCCAGAAAATCAGGACTAATGAGCAGCAATATAATCTGGGCCGAATCTAGATGTCGATTAATATCCTCTCGCCAGTTAACTCCGGGAGGAGTCATATCCAGGTCATACCAGGTGATAAGGCCCTGTAATTGCAAAATGCTCAAATGTTTTTTGAACTGCTGCGCCAGTTGCCCGTCTTCACGGGCATACGAGAGGAATACTTCGATTGGGGCTTCCACAAATACCTCCTGGTTTGATCTACTCTCCCTGTCTGGCCTCTTCAAATGAGACTGAAGACTTTGCGTAAAGC
>DAHVFL010000194.1 GCA_027316975.1 Chloroflexota bacterium
GTTCTACCGCGTCCATCGGGTCAAAACCTGGCTCAGCCGCTATATCCGCGTCAAAGAGCCAGTCGCACACCACCAGCGAACGATCGGGCGCGAGCGGCCACACGGTATGCGTCACCACGTGATCGCCCAGCAGATTTATCAGCACGTTCGGCAGCAGCACTTCTCCATAATACTTGCGCGTATCTTCCGGGAGTAATCCTCTGAGAGGCGGACGGCTGGCCTTGCCCGTTATAGTGAATGCCTCAATACTCTCGGCCAGGAACGCGGCGTCTCCGCCTATATACGCCTTGCCCGAGCGGAAGCCGGGCAGCATTTCGCACAATTCGGGATGCATAGGGCCACAATGGTAGCACTCCATGAAGTTTTCCAGCAGCAGTTTCCAGTTTGCCTGCACATCATACGTGATGCTCTTGCCAACCTTCAACGCGCCCAATCCATACCGGGCAAACGGCTCATACGTGCCGAAACGCTCCAGGATTACCGGCATCAGCTGCTCGGCCACCGGCGCGGGTTCGTCGGTAAGGCTGAGGTAGATAAAGCCCTCCCATACCTCCAGAGCCACCGGCAGCAGACCGAACGCGCTCCGCTCAAACTGCTCATTGCTCATCACATTAGGCGCACCAATCAGTCGCCCGTCCAGTCCATACGTCCAGGCATGGTAACGACACTGAATCGAGCCTTTCAACTGTCCCGCCATTTCCGAGCACAACTGCGCCCCGCGATGCCGGCACACATTAAGGAAGGCGTTCAGCTTCCCCTCGCGATTGCGCATGACAATCACGCTTTCTTTGCCAACCGTCACCACCCGGTATGACCCAACATTGGCTAGAGCATCGGAGCGTCCAACACACACCCACATACTGGAGAAGATTTTCTCCAGTTCCAGTTCGTAAAGAGCAGCATCATAGTAGTAGCGACCAGGCAGCGTAGAGAGGAAAAGCGGTTCGGAGCGTACCACCGTTGTCATGTGTTCTCACCTCGACAAAGCAAATAAACAATGTTATGGCTACAGTATACCCGAAAGGCCAGGCTTTACACAAGGGAACTGCGAAGCGGCGAAGCGAGGTGGCCGTCATCTTTGTGACTTTTATTGCTTGATGCCGTCTAACCAAACAATTTTGAAGATGGAAAGATTGTTTGTCAGGTCTAATCCCCTTACCTGAGGGAATTAGACCTCCATCATTCTTTCCATCCCTGTTTTTTTATTCACCTGTAGGAGCTATTCACTTGGTAGATACATCAGAAGAAGAGTTATTGACTGTTCAGGAAGTTGCGCGGCGTTTGCGCGTCAACGAGGCCACTGTACGCCGCTGGATTAAGACCGGCGCTTTAGAGGCGATTAAACTTCCTCATAATGGAAAACGCGAGATTTACCGGATTCGGCAATCCACCTTAAATTCCATCCTTACATACCTGCATATATCCGAATCATAGACGTAATCCGTGTTAGAGAGAAAGCGCATCTATTTTCTTTCCATCGGAGTATTGCACTATGGTATCACTCACAGATGAAGAACTGGTAAAACGGTGTAAGGCGGAACTTCCTGGCGATACACGAAGTTACGAGATCCTGGTGCAACGCTATATAAGCCGCGTGTATAGCGTAGTTTACCGTGTATTCGGCAACAAAGAAGAGGCCGAGGACATTACACAGGAAGTTTTCATCAAAGTCTACAACGGTCTCAAAAAGTTCGAGCAGCAGGCTTCTTTTTCGACCTGGATTTACAGAATCGCTACGAACTGTGCATTGGACAGTCTTGATAAAATGCAACGGCGACCTAAAATACAAATTCGGCTCTTCAACAGCAAAGATCAACACGAGACCGAACAGAACGACCTCGACCTCCACGCTTCGATGGAAGCTGTACCTGAGGAGATGGTTGTGCGATCTGAACTGAGAGAGTGCATCAATAACGTACTCAAGAAGCTTGATCGCGAACAGGCTCGCCTGCTGCTCTTACGAGATTTTGATGATCGTAGTTATGAAGAGATCGCGAAGGTACTTGAGTCGGGCCTCAGCGCAGTGAAAATGCGAATTCACCGCGCCCGCCTTGCCTTTCAGCGCCTGTTTGGTCAGATGTGTGGTAGTATACATCTTTCATACTCCGCATCAACCAGCGGTTCCAGCCCTAAGGTCAAAACGAAAAAGGAGTAAACCATGAACTGCGATGAACTTGCCGCGCTTCTCCCTGATCTGGTTGATGGCGCTCTCTCCGAGGCCGTACGCGCTGAGGCAGAAGCAGCCCTTCCACGATGCCCACAGTGCCAGCAAGAGCTTGAAATCGCTCGCCAGGTTCACGCATTGCTTTTCCAATTGCAGACCGAACATGCCAGCCTGCACATCCCGGCTGGTTTCGAGTCAAGGCTGCTGGCAAAAGTGCGAGCGCAGAATAGCGGGAAAGAGTTTTTAGATTTGTCTTCAAAAGCCTTCGCGGAGTGGTTATTAGAATTTATTGAACTGGTGGGAGGCTTGCTGGACCCACGAGTAAATGGCAGCCTATCCCCCCATTCCGGTACAGTGTCATAACGCTGGTGCGTAGTAAGAAAGAGAGGTTCTGCTATGAGTTTTCAGCCAGTCTTTGACGCGCTTACCAAAATTTTATTCGACATTATCAATTTCATTCCGCGTTTTGTCAATGGCTTGATTATTCTGATTGTCGGCTATTTGATTAGCAGGTTAGTTCGCTGGATAGTGCGAGTGGTCTTGCGTCAAATTCACTTCGATCAACTGTCTGATCGTACCGGCATTACCAATGCTCTGGATACACTGGGCGTCAGAATACCGCTATCTGCTGTGATTGCCCAGGTCGTGTTTTTTTTCCTGTTGCTCAGCTTTGCCATTTCAGCCGTGGCACTTATGGGCTTGACCGCCGTCGCGGACCTTTTGCAAAGCGTGCTGCGCTTTGTGCCCAGGGCTATTAGCGCTGGCATCATCATTATCTTTGGCTCGATGCTGGCGCGGTTGCTGGGCGCTACCATAACGGCGGTGGCAGAGAACGTCAATATCACCTATGGGAAAGTGCTGGGTAAAATTATCGAATACGCCGTGCTGGCCTTCGTCATCGTGCTGGCAATCTCAACGCTGGGAGTGGATACCACCATACTTACCAGCAGTCTGACCATCATCATCGCCTCCACTGGTCTGGCAATCGCCCTCACCTTTGCGCTGGGCGCTCGCGAAGCGGCTCGTAATGTCATCGCCGGCCACTACGTTCGCCAGCGTTTCCAGCCCGGTCAGCGACTGACGCTTGGCGAATACAATGGCCGCGTGCGTTTAACGAGTGGCGCGTATACCGTCCTTGAAACAGGAGGCGAAGGCGGCGAGCAAAGCACGGTCTCCCTTCCAAACTCTTTCTTGTTGCAGTACGCCGTACAGGGACAGGAAGTGCCACAAAGCGCGCCACAGCAAAACGCACCGGAACCGGACTCCACTCCGGAACCGGAGAACCCCGCAGAAAATGCCTGAATAGCATCTGTGACTTTTTTTTGAGGATCCCGTCTGACCTGCCAGACCGCATTTTTGCGGAGGCGTAGTGAAATGCATCGATACGCATTCACTATCGATATTCACACCATACAGAAAGGGATTTCTCTCGTGGAAAATATTGGTGTTTCAATTGTCAACGCGCTCAACGATGCGTTGAAACTCATCCTTACCTTCATCCCACGCATCGTGGGTTTTCTGATCATCCTGATCGTCGGCCTGATTATCGCAACGGCGGTCAGTAAGGCGCTGACCGTCATACTACGTAAGGTGGGATTTGACCGCCTGGCGAACAGGATCGGTTTGACGCGCTTCGAACAACGCATGGGCATCTCATTGGACCCGGCAGGCGTGCTGGGCAAAATAGTCTACTGGTTCTTGTTGTTGATCTTCCTGGTTCCCGCCGCCGATGCGCTGGGATTACCCGCCGTCAGCAATATCCTGAATCAACTGGTCGCCTACATCCCCAATGTGTTTGTCGCTATCCTGGTACTCTTCCTGGGTACCCTGGCGGCTATGTTCGTCGCGGACATCGTGCGTGGCGCAACCGCCAGCGCGAACATTGGCAATCCATCCATCTTTGCTGGCATCGCGCGCTGGGCCATCATCGGCTTCGCCGCCTTAATTGCCCTCGAGCAGCTACAGATCGCCCCTTCGCTCCTCAACGAACTCTTCGGAGGTGTTATAGCCGCCGTAGCTCTCGCATTCGCCCTGGCCTTTGGCCTGGGTGGGCGTGAGACTGCCCAACGCTTGCTCTCCCGTGGAGAAAATTCGGTAAGCAAAATCTCTCAACAGGTAAGCACGCAGCCAACCGCCCAGGAGAGTATCTCGGCCCAGGCGCAGGCTGAGAAACTTCGCAACCCGCGCGAAAGGGCATAACCAACCACTGGGGATTGCTCAATTGAAGAGAGGGAGCCGTGCATATTGCTCCCTCTCTCTCTTCCATCTTTGCGAATTTTTTATATCCTAAATCAGGTTTTTCTCGTTGCGCACGATGCTTGACAACTTTTGCTTTTTAAAGAACCTGCTTCAATGTCCGTTTTCGTTGTAGGTGCGCACCACTCGCTGCCCCAAAACCGTAAGGAAAGACCGGGTGATCGGAGTCTCGCTTTCACCACCACTGCGAGCAGACGTACCTGCCCCTTCGCCTGAAGGGCAAGAAGCGATTGACGATACCCAGAATATCGGCGGTCAATCCCGGAAAGAGGCCGTGGAAACGCGGCCAAAGCGCGTCGTTACCTGCTTCATCATATCTAGCGCCTGGTCACGATCGGTGAGATCGCACGGGATCACCATGATCTCCGCGCCTTTCTCTGATAAGATTGCCTGTGCGCGTTCCAACTCTCCTTCATCGCGAGCGCACACTGCCAATCGCGCTCCATGCCGCGCAAATTCTTCCGCCATCACCAATCCCAACCCGCGCGAACCACCCGTTATCAGCACTACCTGCCCCTCCAAATTCAAGCGAGGCTGCCATAGATTTTTTGCTCAGCAGCAACAAACCTGTCCCTGCCGCAATCAATGTCAGTGAATTAATGATGGAGTTATTCTTATCTGACATGTATGTTCTCCTGTACTTGACTTTCTACCACTAATACGTCTGCGCGGCTCGTAGCGTTTCTTGTCGCCTCAAGACAATCTGAGCAGGAAAGGCAAACTCATCATAAACCATTTAGAGAATTTCGCCGTAATACCCTTGTAATTTGTCTCAATAAACATGATGAAAGAAGGAAAGGAAATGCCATCACCAACCACAGAACAAATTCGCAACGCTCTCCAGCAGGAAGATGTAGCGCGGCAAAGCCATCAAAAGCGAGACAGGATCAACCTGGGTCAAATTGAGCGCTGGCTCTCAGGTCTCACCGGCGGTGTACTTTTAGGCTATGGCATTCTGCGCCGCGATTGGATAGGCGCCACTATGGCTGCTGTGGGCAGCGCGCTGGTTGTGCGTGGGACCACCGGTCATAGTTTCCTGTATCAGGGATTGAATATCAATACGTCGCAACAGGAGAGGCAGAACGCCACCAGCATACAGCATAACCAGGGGAACAAGATCGTGCGAGCAGTCACTATTCAAAAATCGCCTGAAGAACTGTACCATTTCTGGCGCAACTTTGAAAACCTGCCGCGCTTTATGCAGCACCTGCAATCCGTAACGGTAAAAGACCTTACCCATTCACGCTGGGTCGCCAAAGCGCCTGCCGGAAAAGAGGTTGCCTGGGATGCCGAGATCATCAACGAAAAAGAGAACCAATTGATCGCGTGGCGCTCCGTTGGAGACGCCGATATTGATAACGCGGGTTCTGTGCATTTCACTCCCGCCCCCGGTGGGCGCGGCACCGTCGTCAAAGTGGTGCTTGAGTATAAGCCACCTGCCGGAAAAGCAGGGCAGCTTGTAGCAAAAATCTTCGGCGAGGAACCCGATACACAGGTCCGCGAGGATTTGCGCCACTTCAAACAAATGATGGAAGCTGGGGAGATTCCCGCCACAGAAGGACAACCTTCCGGTCGCAACAAGCAATAAGAAGCAAGATAGATAGATAGATAGAAGGAGAAAGCAATGAGAGCATTATGCTGGGAAGGTGTACATAAAGTTCGTGTTGAGAACGTACCCGACCCCGCGATCATCAATCCGCGTGACGCTATTATCAAAGTCACCTTGACAGCCATCTGTGGCTCCGATCTTCACCTCTACGATGGGTACATCCCGACAATGGAGAGGGGCGATATTGTAGGCCACGAGTTTATGGGTGAAGTTGTTGAAGTTGGTAGAGGCGTCGAGAATCTGAAGAAAGGCGACAGGGTAGTTGTGCCTTTCACTATCGCCTGTGGGCGTTGTTTCTTTTGTCAGAATAATCTATGGTCGCTCTGCGATAATTCTAATCCGAATGCAGCCATGGCAGAAGCCATGTATGGTTATTCAGCATCGGGACTGTTCGGTTACTCACACCTCTATGGCGGCTACGCCGGTGGGCAGGCCGAGTATGTGCGCGTGCCATTCGCGGATGTCGGCCCGCTAAAAGTTCCCGCCGGGCTACCAGACGAACAGGTGTTGTTCCTCTCCGACATCTTTCCGACAGGCTACATGGCAGCCGAGAATTGCAATATCCATCCAGGCGATGTCGTAGCCGTTTGGGGCTGCGGCCCCGTTGGCCAGTTCGCCATCAAAAGCGCCTACATGCTGGGCGCGGAGCGTGTAATTGCCATCGATCGCATTCCTGAGCGCCTGCGTCTGGCGGAAAAGCAAGGTAAAGCCGAAGTTCTCAATTACGAAGGGACAGATGTGGTACAGGCGCTCAAAGATATGACAGGCGGACGTGGCCCTGATTCCTGCATCGACGCCGTAGGCATGGAAGCGCATGGCGAGAGCATCGGCGCTATCGTCGATATGGCGAAGCAGAAAACCCGCCTGAGCACTGATCGCCCGCATGTCCTGCGCCAGGCCATCCAGGCATGTCGTAAAGGTGGCTCCGTCTCAATTCCGGGCGTCTACGGCGGTTTTCTGGACAAAGTTCCCTTTGGTGCGGCATTCGCCAAAGGATTGACATTTCATATGGGACAAACACACGTCCACAGGTACCTGCGCCCGCTGCTCGAACGCGTCGAACGCGGCGTAATCGACCCATCATTCGTCATCACGCACCGCCTGAACCTGGACGAGGGACCAGAAGGCTACGAGATCTTCAAGCATAAAGAGGACGCTTGCATCAAGATTGTACTCAAACCGTAAAGATGACGTTTAGCACAGCAAATAATAGATGAGATGTGGGCAGGCTTGAAGCCTGCCCACATCTCATCTATTGTATCTGCTCTGCTCTGCCCTCCCCTGATTTGAATTGGACAGACCAATTTCGTTATGGTATCATAGGCTCGATTTAATCGGTATCTCAATCAGGAGGCTGATTCGTGGATAGTCTGATAGGCACATCCATCGGCGGATACACCCTTATTCAACTGCTTGGCAGCGGCGGCATGGGAACCGTTTACCTGGCGCAGGACCCCGCCATCGGACAGCAGGTAGCCATCAAAGTGGTGCGCACAGACCCCGACAGCTACACCGACATGTCATCGGCGCTAAGCGCTGCCGAACGCTTCAAACAGGAAGCGCGCGCAGTCGCCAGCATGGATCACCTGCACATCCTCCCCCTGTATCGCTATGGCGAGGAAAAGACAGGCGACGGGCAACGCGCCTATATCATCATGCAATACCGGCCAGAAGGCTCGCTGTGGGACTGGTTGCGGCGCAGGGCAGAACTCGCGCTCGGACAGGCCGCCGCTTCCACCCAGAATTCCGGCACCGCTCCCATGCATCTGCCCTTCCTGATGAGCGGGACGTGGCCCGTGGGGCTGAGCGAGGCCGGAGAATACCTGCGCCAGGCCGCGTCGGCCCTGGACTATGCGCACGAGCGCGGCATCATTCATCGCGATGTCAAGCCCGCCAACTTCTTGCTGCGTGTCGAAAATGGCTATACCGTGCATTTGCTGCTCTCGGATTTTGGACTGGCTAAAGCCTTCACCTCCAACAGTTCCACCAGCCACATAGTAGGCACGCCCATCTACATGGCTCCCGAACAATTCGAAGGCGCAGCCGTACCAGAAACCGACCAGTATTCGCTTGCCATCATGATCTATTACCTGCTTGCTGGACATCCACCCTTTGAGGGTGACCCCATGCGACTAATGCACCAGCACCTGACAGCGACGCCTCCGCCCATAACTACCTTTAATCCCGCTC
>DAHVFL010000195.1 GCA_027316975.1 Chloroflexota bacterium
GATATCGTTGATCGTGCTGTTGCCGCGCGCAGTGTAGATGGCATTGCTGGCCTGAAACGTGACGAAATCAAAGAAGGTATGCAGCCCTACAGCTACAAGAAAACCAATGATGGGAATGACTATCTGCTTCCAGCGGTCACGCGTATGGCGGATGTAGCCAAGCGCGGCCCCGAAACAGGCAATGAAGGTGGAATGGCCGAGCCAGCCAAGGATGATCCTGCCAACGATGAGGTAGGCCAGAGAACTTTTAGAGTGCAGGGCAAAATAGCTGAAGTTTTCGACCATCGCGAAGCCAGCCCCGATCAAAGCTCCGTATACAATGCCATCGGTCACATTGTCAAACTCGTCGCGCAAGATGATGAAGAGCAATAACAGGCCAATGCCTTTGAACGTTTCCTCGGTGATACCGGCGTTGAGTCCCTGAAAAATAACCCGTAGTATTTCACCAGTATTATTGAGGACAAAAATGTTTTGGAGCATGTTGCCGATGTACTGCTCGATGAAGAGGGCGGGTGGAATGGCGATGATCGCGCCCCACAGGAAAGCGGCCAGGCGCAGGAACCAGGGTTCCCTCTCGTAGCGATCCATAAAGTTCACCAGCAGGAAGATGCCGATGGCCGGCACGAGCGGAATGGTGAGAGCCGCGATAATGCTGGAGACGCCATTTTGCGCCAGGGCAGAGATGCCTACCACACTGTTTACGATAATGGTAATCATCGTGCTGATAAGCAGTATGGCGATGCCGATGCCCGCAATGAGCCAGCGCGTGCGAATACCCATACGCTGTGGCAGGGCAAATTGCATGGTCACGCCCGCACCCAGTACGCTGACTTCCTCGTCGTCATCCCAGGGCTGTGCCTCCTGCTCTGGCTCTGGTTGCTCTGGAAGCGAGACAGGTTGATAGCCAACAGGAGTAGGCTGATGCCCATTAAGTAAGGAGTTTTCCCTGACTCTGGCAGGGGGAGTTTTGCCATTGACCGCGCTGGCATCGAGGCGCGCGTCTGGTATGATAGCGGGTCTGTCGGATTCGAGGGTATTGGGCGCGATCAACTGTAACATTGTGTTGCCCAGAATAAGCAAATCCTGCGGCTGCAACGGCATGGCCCCTCCACTGGGTACAGCATGACCATTCACGCGCACGACGTTGCGAGTGGTCAGGTTGATAACGTGCCAGCCGTGACTATCCAGGATGAGACGCGCGTGTTCACGCGAGACTGTCGGGTCCATCAGGATTACATCATTATTCAAGGCGCGCCCGATACTCGTTTCCTGGTGAGAAAGTACGTGTACCAGGCCGTCTTCAGGCAACCAGCCGGTGGAGTATCTCCCCTGGGTTTGCGTGCTGCCGGGTGAACGGCTTGATTTCACGCGCACAACGCGCAATACCCCGTGATTTTCATTCATGCAATTATTCCGGCTTGCTCCTGGCGATCCGCTTCGGGTTCCATGAGCGAGAGAGAGTCATTGAAGTATTTTCGCCAAACCTTTGGACTTCTACAATATACATGGGAATAGAACGATTGACAAGAGGAAACAGACGCATACCCTCATATCATTTGACAACAGTACCTCGCTTCTGGCTTTATGATAATTACTGATGTAGTCTGTTAATGATGAAAACGAAAGGCACGCAAACAATGACCCATCTTTACCTGGTGCGACACGGCAATTATTTGAAGGTGGAACGGGGCAAATTCGTGGATGGACGGTTATCTGCAAAAGGCATCCAGCAGGCTGAGCGGTTGCGGGATCGACTGGCTGGAAGTACGGAAATTACGGTTGATGTGCTGATTTCCAGCACAATGCAACGAGCGCGTCATACTGCCGAGATTATTGCACCCGCGCTGGGTCTGCCCATCATATATGAAGAAGATGTGGAAGAGTGGCGCAACGAGGATGGTTCCCTGACCGAGGCGCAGTTTATTGCTCTCTGGCGCGATGTGCCAGCAGGGGAACGCCCTTTCTTCCGCTGGGTCAATGGCTGCGAGAACTGGATGGAGTTCATTGTACGCACAACCTCGGCCCTGCACCGCATAATTCATGAGCACGATGGCAAGCACATAATGATTGTCTGTCATGGCGGCATCATCGAAGCATCGTTTGTCTATTTCTTCGAGATGAGCATGTCAAATCTCAGGCGGGCATCTGTCGATGCCCGCCATACGTCGATCACGCACTGGCACAAAGCGCAACTCGAGGGTTTTCCAGCTATCTGGCTGCTCGAACGCTATAATGACACGGCGCATTTAGATGGTTTTGAACCTTTATGATTGAAAATGCCTTTCCGCGCTGACGCGGCTGATCTCGCGGTGTTGTTCAAAAGCCCGGTCGTAGCCTGACCAGTCTACTTGCAGACCGCGCTCCGCCAGGATTTCCGCGGCAAGGTCGGAGGGAAAGCCCTTTTCCGCGTGCAGCTTGAACAGGTCTTCACCCGACACCAGGCCATCTTCGCCAGGGATCAGTTTATCCAGGCGTTTCAGGCCGGTTGTCAACACATGCGCGAACCGGGTTTCCTCGTTCGTCAGCATGTCTGGCAAGATGTGCAGGCACTGCCGTTCCTGCTCTGTGAGCAAGATAGAGTGTCCTTGCGCGAAAAGCAGAACAAGCTCGCCCAGAAATGGATGATCGATGCCGAGGATGCGACCCTGGCGTGACGCGCGTCTCACCAGACGGCGCAGCACGGAATTACGCTCATCGCGTCCCGGTATGATGCCTTCCAGTCCCACGAACAGCGCCGAGCGCGTGTGGTCAAGGATGATACGTCGCGCGCGTTGTTCTACGGAACTATTTCCCACGACGCCAACAGGCGCAAGCTCAGTCAGTCGCGCCACCGCAGGCAGAAACAGGTCGGTTTCAAACACCGATTCGACGCCCTGCAGGAGCAACGCTACACGCTCAAGCCCCATGCCGGTATCAACACTGAGAAAGGGCAGGCGCGCCAGCGAGCCATCCGGGAAACGGTCATACTCGATGAACACGAGGTTCCATATCTCAAGGAAGCGCGGACAATCGCAGCCCGGCTGGCAGGTGGTTTTGCCACAACCCAATTCGACGCCGCGATCATAGAAGATTTCGGTATCTGGACCACAAGGACCGGGGCCGCCCATCGTCCAGAAGTTGTCATCGACGCCGAGCGACACAATGCGCTCTGGCGGAAAGCCCTGGCGCAGCCATTCCTCGACGGTCTGCTCGTCTGGCGGCAGATTGAGCGTGGGATCGCCCGCAAAGGTCGTCACCCATAACGAGTGCCGCTCGAACCCGAAATCGCGCAGCAGTTCGAGCGCCAGTTCGATGACTCCGCGCTTGCCATAGTCACCTACCGACCAGTTACCGAGCATATGGAAGAAGGTCAACTTGCGCTCGTTTGTGCCGACCGCATCAACATCGACGGTACGCAGGCAGCGCTGTAAGGCGGTAAGGCGCTTTGAAGGGGGCATCTCCTGCCCGCGCAGGTAGGGCAACAGGGGCTGCATTCCCGCGATAGTAAATGAAGTTGTACTGCCCGCAATGACGAGTGGGCTGCCGGGCAATTCGAGATGCCCGCGTCCGGTGAAGAACGCGAGGTAGCGTTCAACGATACTCGTTGAAGAAATGGACTGCATCTGACTGGTTTGCATTTTTCACTCCTTTTGTGAATAGACAAACAAAAAGCCCGCCCCGAATATGATTTCGGGGCGGGCTTGATATTTGCGGCCCGTGGTACCACCCTGCTTGGAAGTTGCCCATGCCCTGCTCACCATGTTGAACAGTGGTGGACTTCCCACTTTACAGGCACGGAACACGCTACTTGCGCTATTGGATGCGCGTTGGCACACGTTCGATGCCCTGCCTTCTGGTAACGGTAGGCTCTCCGGCAAGAATTACTGGCTACCCACTTGTGGGAAGCGTTCGTCCCGCGTCGCGGCCCGGTTGACTCTTATTTTCCCAGGCCAGAGGGTGGCTTTCTACGCGATTGCAGTTGCCCGGCTCTCATCAACCCTGGCTCGCTGTATCTGCTACCGGTATGTACTCGTCCCTCGCGACGATACTGTATTGCGATGTGTCAAGTATACTTCCATTGTTGTGGATTGTCAAGCAAAAAATGGTTTACGGGTTAGGCGAGTTTCCCGGAAAAGTGACGCTTCCTTGCACTATGCCATAGCCTGGCAGGCCAAAGGCAAATGTCCATTGCACATTTTTACCCGGGCACCCTGGTTCGCCCACGACGTTTTTTTGCAGGGCTTCCCAACCAAAATTACCTGTCCCTGTTCCCCCCGGGCCTGTATAGTCTGAGCATGACACGCTATACAGGTATTGCAACGGGTGCCGTGCATCGCCTGGAGCAGTGATGAGAACGCGCGTACCTTCTCTACGATAAGAGATCTTACGATCTGCGGGAACCTTCGAGGCGACTTCGATCTGTACTGACGGCCAGTGTCCATCGAGAGGGCTGGATATTTGTTCGGGAAACGGCTTCGGTGGCTGACGGGTTGACATGTAAAACACCGTTTCTGCCGTGAGCGTCACACGACCGCTACTTGTGAGCGACAGGTACTTCAGGGTCGTAAGAGTCTGGCCCGGTTTGATTGGTGTGCTGTTGGCGAAAGCAGGGCAGCTATGATCTGTAGGTATGGGAATAACAAATTCTGGCGTATCCTTGCCGGTCACCTGAACGCCAGTTGTATACCCGCAGGCGCTTCCTGTAAATGGGATGCCTACATACGCGGTCTTCTGCGTAGAATTAGTCAGCGAGATTTCGGCAGCCACCAGCTCGCTGAGAAAGTAAGGGCCTGGTGTCAGGCTCATGGTCATTTCAAAGCCGCCAGCTTCTGTACGCACTGTCACAGGCGTTCCCACCAGGCCAACTGGCGAACTCTCTGGCAGCGAAGACACTACCTCTTGAGGTCTGCGAGTGAAAAGCAAGAGCGACGCGCCAGTAATTGCCGCAACTACCAGAACAGCGGCCAGCATACTGGCGAAACGAGTTATGCTTCTACCCCGACGAGTCGCCAGGGAATTAGCCCCCGGCTTTTTAAGTGGGATTGAATTGATGGCCCCGACTGGCTGAACTGCTTGATTCTCACCCGTAGAGATGGTCTGATCGGGGAGGAGCAGGCGTTGGCCGGCGCGCTCAATGACCTGCGCTTGCTCCTCAGGTGTGAGTTGAACCGGGCGGGGATAGGCTCGTCGCAGCATGGATACCAGGGGAGCATGTTGTGTTTCTATCTCTTCGGGGATGCTATCATCGAACGGTTTCATGGTTGAATACCCCTCTCTGTCTTCTCATAGATGGCGCGCAGCTGGCGCAGGGTACGCGCAAGCATTTTGCGCACGCTTCCCTCCGGTTTTTCGAGCATGTCCGCGATGGCGACCAGCCGCAGGCCATTGCCATAGCGCAAATGAATCAGTTGCTGTTGAGCGGGTGAAAGTCGCTCTAGCGCGGAGTAGAGCCGCCGGTAGTTCTCCTGCTGGACGGCGCGTTGTTCAGGCGACAATGCACCGTCTTCGGTTTCTATGACATGCTCTAAAGGCAACAGAACGAGCCGGGCAGCGTGACGATAACGGTCAATCACTTTATTGCGGGCCACGCGCCGCAGCCAGGCCAGTTGTCGCTCTTCGCTCAAAGTGGAGAGCGACAACTGGTTGTGGGCAGCCATGAAAACTTCTACCAGCAGATCTTCGGCGTCTTGCTGACTGGCTACCTGCTGGCAGAGATACGCTAAGATGTTGACCGAAAAACGAGTATAGAGAGTAGTATCAACGCCGTTTTGCTCTGCATCTGTATTGAGTTGTTGCATACGCGCCTCTTTGTTTGAAATGAGATCTCATTAGTACAGTCGTATGAAAGAGCAAAACGTGGCACATCCTTTTGCGCACATAGGAAAAGCAACCTTCTCCCGCAACATTTCTTTTCAGGGACAAGGTTGCTATCACGATGGAGAGCGCCGGTACGAGGCAGGCGTAAGCCAGAGAATTTTAACCAGTGCAATAGCTGCCGGTCACAGTAGTATCCCATGATGAAGCCGCGCCTGTTGGATCTGTGAATACCAGCGTATACTGGCATTGAGAGTCTGGTACGACAAAAGCAGCGTACAATTGCACAGACTGACCTGAATTCACATAGACAGTCTGCTGAGGGTTAGTAGCCAGAGCTTCTGTATAATGAGTACCAGTGCTATCCCTGAGATCCAATAAACTTCCGTTGAGCGACTGGGTTTGCGATGTATTGTTGGCAAACGACAGGTTATAGACAATGTAATGGGTTGAAACACTATCAGTAACCTGATAGTTACCATACGTCAAAGAGCTAATAGAACCGTTAAGAATTACGTTCCACGTTGCGGTCTGTACAGGCGGAGAAGGCGAAGGCGAAGGCCGGGCAACAGTAGGAGATGCGCTTCTACCAGGCCCGGTAGGACCCGGTCCTTTCTTCAGGGCAAAGAATGCAACACTCGAAATGATAACCAGCGCCACAATCAGACCGATGAGCAATTTTGCGGTGTTGTTTCTGCCTTTGGAGGGTCTGTATGACTGTGGTGGAGGCATTGGAGGATTGGGTTGAAAAGATGGCGGAGCGCTATTGCCATACCACGAGTTCTGAGCAGGAGGTAGTGTACCAGCGCTAAACAATGAGGCTTGTGGAGGTGGGGGGGGGAGGTGAAAGTGGAGGGGCAAAATTGCCGGCATTCATCTGAGTATTCAGCATAGTCTGCCCTTGTGAAGCAACACTGGCGCCACCTGGGCTTTCTTCTTCATAGATAAGTTTAGTTGATCCCAGGCGAATGACATCACCTGGTTTCAACACCTGCGACCTGCCACTTTCAAGCCAGTCCTTCTCATTGAGGATCGTTTTATTGGCGCTCCCCATATCTTTGATACCATAGCCTGTCTCTATAGGAAGAATCTTTGCATGATAGCCTGACGCAAGCGGGTCGGTAATGACCAGGTTATTGTCCGGCCTGCGTCCGATGGTAAATTCACCTGTTAACTCCACACGCCCGGATGGGCCATACAGGTATGCCTGGACAGGTGGCTTCCATTGTTTCGTTTTCTCAAAAGTAAGCTCTCCCTGGTTTTTGGATGGTTCTTGATTGACCACATGCGCACTAAAGGCCTGCTCTAATGCCGTGGCAAAAGCCTGCACGCTATTAAAGCGCTCCTGCGGGTCTTTCGACAGGGCTTTCAATACGACATATTCAACATCAGCAGGGATTGAAGGTTCTTTTTCACGCAACGGTGGGGGTGGCATTTGCGCCTGCATCGTAGCTACTTCAAGGTATGCGCCACGAAAAGGGAGTTCTCCAGTAAGCCATTCATACACCATGATAGCCAGCGAATACTGATCGCTTTTAGCAGATGGCTTCCCGCGCAACTGCTCCGGGGCCATATATGCGACAGTCCCGGCGGCATCTTTGGCGCTATCATTGCTTCCCCATCCGGCTGTTATACTTTCTGCAATAAAGGCCAACCCGAAGTCACTCAGCAATATATCACCGCCGGGTCCCAGCAAAATATTTGCCGGTTTGACATCTCTATGCACGATTTTTCGATCGTGAGCATACTGCAAGGCTGAGGTGATCTGCTTACTATATGAAATGATATACTGGAAAGGTACCTTACTCCCTCGCGCATGACGGTTTAGCATTGTTCCATTGGGAGCATATTCCAGTACTAGAAATGGGATGCCATTTTCTACACCGAAATCGAGTACGCGGACAATATTGGGGTGTTGTAAATTCGCGATGGTGCGAGCTTCTTTTCTGAACTCGTTTCTATCTTCATCTGTATACAATTCAGCGCGCAGGACTTTAATGGCTGCCCATGTATCTAGATGAGTATGCTGGCCCTGGTAGACCTCCGCAAAACCACCCTGTCCTAAAAGACGAATCAAGCGATAATTGCCCAGTTGTCGGCCTAAGAAGTTGGTCATAGAGATACCCTCCCGAAATGTTGATAGAAGCTCCGTCCAGGCTTACATATCACATATGAAGAATTACCTTAGCAGGAAGATCAATATAAGTGTATCACGCGCTACTATGGTTGTCTATATTCTTAATATTGTGCTAAAACACACAACGAATATTGAAGTCAACTACCAACAAGAGTCAAAAATTATACACGAAATGATTACCATTGACATACTACTGACTTCACTGTCGAGCGCGGCTTCGCCCTGACCAGCGTCGGGGGCGATTTGAATTTCATAGCATACCTC
>DAHVFL010000196.1 GCA_027316975.1 Chloroflexota bacterium
CACCGGGATTTTCGGAAGGGATGGATTGGGACTGGTTTGAGCCAACGATCAGTGTAGGGCTGGAACGTTTTCCCTGGTTGGGGGAAACGCGGCTGGATAGACAGGCCTGCTGGTGGGGCTATTATGAAGTCACGCCCGATCATAACCCAATTCTAGGACGGCTTCCCGGCGTCGAAAATTGGATTAATGTGGCCGGATTTTCGGGACATGGCGTGCAGCAAGCGCCAGCCGTTGGGCGCGTGATGGCTGAAGAAATCGTGCTGGGGAGGGCGCAGTCAATCAATATCGATCCCCTGCGCATAACACGCTTTGCAATGGCTCAGCACGGTCGGGAACGCAATATTATTTGAGCCTGCTTGATTTCTTGTGATGCCCGATACGTGTACGAGAGATTCTTCGCTGCGCTCAGAATGACAAGTCCGGGAGCTGTCATTCTGAGCGCAGCGAAGAATCTCTCGTACATGGATTTCTCTTGACAGCAGAAGGTCCGATAGATACAATGCTGCTGGAAAGTTGTGCCCGGAGGATTGGTATATGCAGACAGGCTCGCGTTCCGTTACTTCTTCTCTTTCGAGCGTAAGCGTGCAGAAAGCCATTACTATCCTGGGCGGCGGCTTTCTCTCCCACCCGGCCAATACCGTTTTGCAACAGAAATTGCGCTCTGGCGCGTTAAGCGTACAGGACTACTACGCCCAGGCGCTGTGCTTTATCTATCGTCTGATGGCGTTGTTTGTAGCGGAAGATCGTGATATCCTCTTTCATTCCCAGGCCACACAAGCTGCGCGAAATCGCTATACCGCCCGTTATGCCACGACTCGCTTGCGCCGGCTGGCGGGACAGCGCGGCGCAACAAACCGTTCCAATCTCTATCGTGACCTCTGGCTGGTTATGGAAAGACTGGCCTGCGAAGCCGGTTATCCCGAACCGGGCCTATTCTCGCTTAGCGGCCTGTTCTTCTCGATCGCCACGATGCCTGACCTCGCGGGTTGCGAACTGACCAACCGCGAACTGCTCAAATCTGTGCGTTACCTTGCCTTCACTTCAGGTGGTGCGATACGCCGGGCAATTGATTATAAGCACCTGGGCGCGGTAGGTCTGGGTAGTATCTATGAAGCGCTGCTGGAAATGCGCCCGGAAGTTAATATCGATAGCGCTTCCTTTGAACTCAAGTTTGCCAGTGGCAATGCGCGTAAAACCTCTGGCAGCTACTACACACCGGGCAGGCTGATCGATTGCCTGCTCGACTCTGCCCTGGAACCGGCGCTGGCGGAAGCGTGTGCCAGCGCCGACCCGCAGCGGTCTCTACTCAATCTCAAAATTTGCGATCCGGCCTGCGGCAGTGGACTATTTCTTATAGCCACAGCCTATCGTATCGCGAAACGCCTGGCTGTCGCGCGCGTGGGCAGTGAAGAGCCGCGGCCAGAGGCGTACCGCGCAGCCCTGCGTGATGTCGTGAGCCACTGCATCTATGGAGTGGATATCAATCCAATGGCGGTAGAGCTGTGCCGGGTCAACCTGTGGTTGGAGGCGGTTGAACCTGGCAAGCCGCTTTCCATCTTCGACTTGCATATTCAGTGCGGAAATAGCCTGCTCGGCGCGACTCCCGCGCTGCTGGCACGGGGCATTCCCGGCAGTTCCCTTCAGTGCCAGTTCTTTCACTGGCACCTGGCTTTTCCCGATGTATTTCGCGTTCCCGTCAATGGCGAGCGGCCTGACAATGAGCAGACTGGCTGGAACGGGGGATTTGATGTGGTGTTGGGGAATCCGCCCTATATTTTTGGAGAGAACCTGCAACAAGAAGTAAAGCACGTATTTTCGGCGGTATTTTCTCTTGCTCGCGGGCAATATGATACCTACTGGCTCTTTATAGAAGAGAGTTTGAAACTGGTCAACTCTACAGGAAGATGCGCCCTGGTCGTTCCTGATACATTGTTAGCGCGGGATGAGACCATGTATGTGCGCGAGTTACTGTTACAAGAAGGGCTGGAACGCTTATATTATTGTGGAACTGCGTTTAAGGCCAATGTTTCTACCATTATCTTTGCGGTGGCTAAGGGAAGTGCGTCGCGTGAAGTCCTGTGTGAAGAAATCGATGGGCCAGCGGCACCAGCGCGCTATTCGTGTAGTAAGGAGCGGTTTTTATCGGATCCAAAACGCCGCTTTCTCATGCACCTTTCTGATGAAGAGGCTTTGCTGCTCGCTCGCGTGGAAAGGGTATGCGAACCTTTGCAAAACCTGGTGAAGATTTCGCGGGGCGAAGAGATGGGGAAAAAAGACGTACTTGCTCAAGGCGCTGTGCCTATTCTGGTAGGAGAAGATATTGCGCGTTATCTGGTGCAACCACCCACTCGTTTCCTCCAGACGTTCAAGAAAGATGCCCGAAGGTATGTTTCACCAAAGATCATCATGCTGAAAACGGGGCATAAATGTGTTGCAGCCCTGGATAGCGGGGGCTATGTCACGATGCAGTCGGTCTACAACCTGCATGTCACCCGTCCTGAAATAGCGTATGAAGCGGTTCTTGCTCTGCTGAACAGCCGCTTTACGCACTGGTTTGTCTACAAAATATTTACTTCGTACAAGGGTCTTTTTCCACAACTCAATCAATCTACCATCCAGGCGATTCCGGTTCCGCTCACTATTAGTAGCAGGCAGGATGAACTGGTGAAGTTAGTACAGGAAATGCTATGCTTGAAAGCGGAATTGAAGAACATGAAAGCGGCTCATGACAGGCATTCTCATATGGTTCAGATTGAACGGATAGACAGGGAGATAGATTGTGTAATCTATGCGCTCTATGAACTAAGTGAAGCAGAAATCACCATGTTCGAGCAAGGTATGCGGTAAGATATTTCTGAAGCAATGTTTTGTCACCCTGAGCGCAGCGAAGGGTCTAATCTGACAGGTACCGATATCCTCTTTCACTGGTAGGTGTTTTACAACAGGCAGTCGCCAGAGGTGTCATCCTGAGCGCAGCGAAGGATCTGCGTGCGGCACGGCGAGAGATCCTTCGCTGCGCTCAGGATGACACCTCCCGGCTGGCCGGTTCTTTTCTGAAAAACCTACCAGTGAAAGACCGAGATCCTTCGCTGCGCTCAGGATGACAAAACTGGCTGTGGTCGTTCAAATTCATCAGCGTATAGTTTTAAGCCAGGAAGAACCTTCATGTACGAAACGCCTGAAGATATCCAACAACTCCAGGCGATGCTTGATCGGAGTATTGAGCAAGCTGGAGAATTTTTACGCGCATCTTTTGAGATGCCCGCTCATTCCTTATCCGCGCGGCAACTGGTGCATCTCTGGCAGGGGGTGCAGACGGTTGCGTTTGCAACGGCGACAAAAAAAGGCGAACCTCTGGTAGCTCCTATAGGCGCTTTGCTCTTGCATGGACATTTCTACATTCCAACCGTCGCATCGGCTTTGCGTACTCGGCATGTCCTGCATCGTCCCGCCATCAGTTTCACCTTCTACCAGGGCAATGATGTGGCTGTCATTGTGCATGGGAAAGCGCTAGTTATACGGCCCGATGATGCGGATTTCGCTGCTTTAGAAGCGTTTCAGCGCGAGATGAGCGGGAGCAGCGTTCAGGAGTGGGGCGAGGGAGTATTTCTGCACATCATCCCCAGAGCCATCTATACATATGCTCGTTTCCCAGATCGTTTTCTTGAGAGCTAAATGCTGGGACATTCTCAACATTTACAAGCGACGCAGGCCCTGAAAGTCATAAAGAGGCTTCTCATGCCTCTCTATGAAACTTTTTGTTTTGTTAAGCCGTGCGTTTAGTGAAAATTCAATTTCAGCATACACTGGTCTTTTCTGAAGGAGCGCGGATGTACACGCTTGGAATCAACGCGGTTTACCATGATTCGGCGGCTTGCCTCGTTAAAGACGGGCAGGCGCTTGCGGCGGTTGAAGAAGAGCGTTTCACGCATGTGAAGCATGGCAAGCGTCCCATTCCTTTTTCCACCTATGAACTGCCCTTCCATGCCATCAATTACTGCCTGCAAGAGGGGGGCATATCGCTAGCTGACGTTGACCTGATTGCATACTCTTACGATCCGTATTTGCTGCTGGGAGATCACCGCAAGGACGCGGATATTACGCTGCCGTTAGAGCCAACCGCGCACCCGGTGCCTTCGGAGTGGGAGGCAGCCTGGGATCCGCTCTTTTTGTCATCTATCATTAATGCACCGCGCCACCTGGTTAGCGGCGCGCCGCATCACCTTAAAGCTCGCTTTCGCGGCACACATGCTGGCGGCCCGTATCGCTGGCATTTTGTCGAGCACCACCTGGCACATGCCGCCAGCGCATTTCTGCCCTCACCATTTGAAAGCGCGGTAATTCTGACGCTGGATGGCAGAGGGGAGAGAGCCACGACGAGTTATAGTTTGGGCGATGGTAACACCGTGTTCCGGCTGGGACAGGTTAATTTTCCGCACTCGCTCGGATTGCTCTATGAGGAGGTGACGGATTACCTGGGCTTCCTGGCTTCTTCTGATGAATACAAAGTGATGGCGCTGGCGTCGTTTGGCAAGCCGCGCTACCTTTCAGATTTTCGCGAAATCATCCAGGTAGGTTCTGATGGTCACTATACCATTGCGCCAACGCGATTAGAGGAGCGTTTTGGGCCGCCACGTATGCGGGGCAGTACATTGGAACAACGCCATTACGATATTGCGCATTCGTTACAGCTGGCGTTAGAAGAAGCGGTACTAGCGCTTGCAGAGTGGCTGCATGATAGCACCGGCATGGATACGCTCTGCCTGGCGGGAGGCGTGGCGCTCAATTGCGTGCTGAATGCGCGACTGCGCGACAAGGGGCCGTTCAAGCGAATGTGGGTACAACCGGCGGCAGGGGACGCGGGTACGGCGTTGGGCGCGGCGCTGTGGGTTGATGCTCAGGAACGTGCGCCCGCTACCCGCTCCTATCGCATGGATCACGCTTTTCTTGGCCCCGCCTATAACGACGATGAGATCGAGCAATTCCTGCGCTGGTCCAGGTTGCCGTATCGTCGCGCCCGGCATCTTGCCGGGGAGGTCGCGGCTATGCTGGCGCGGGATAAGATCATCGGCTGGTTTCAGCACAGGATGGAATTTGGGCCGCGGGCGTTAGGAGCGCGTTCAATCCTGGCATCACCGCTCCATGCCGAAATGCAGGCGCGGCTCAACGATATCAAGGACCGCGAAGACTTCCGACCGGTAGCGCCTGTTGTGCTAGAGGAAGAGGCGGCTAACTGGTTCGATCACGCAAGTACATCTCCATTCATGCTCTTTGTGTATGATGTGCTGCCGGAGAAGGCCGAGCGCATACCGGCTGTGCGGCATATCGACGGTACGGCGCGTATCCAGACTATCAATCGCGAGCAGCACCCGCTTTACTACGATCTCATCAAGGCTTTTCAGGTGCGAACAGGCGTTCCGGTGCTTGTCAATACTTCGTTCAATACACGCGGCGAACCCATTGTTTGTACGCCGCGCGACGCTGTTGAGTGCTTCTGGACTTCGCCTCTTGACGCGCTGGTGATTGGTCCATTCGTTCTGGAAAAACCGCAGGTGAACCCATGATGCCGCGTGTATCAGTTGTCGTACCCACGTATAAGCGACTGGAACTGCTTACCCGCTGCCTGGATGCGCTACTGGAACAAGATTTTGCTCCAGAGGACTACGAGGTCATTATTGTCGATGATGCAAACTGTGCCGAGACAAAACGCCTGGTAGCGCTCCAGGCGGAGAAGGCAAGACACTGCGGACAAACCCTTCTTTATATTCCGGTTACATCTCCATGCTCCCCTGGACCCGCCGCAGCGCGCAATGTTGGTTGGCGAGCGGCGCGAGCCGAATGGATCGCCTTTACCGATGACGATTGTATTCCGTGCCGGGAATGGCTGAAAGCTGGTGTCGCGGCTATGGCTGACGGCGTGGCGGGTGTATCTGGTCGATTGCTGGTGCCGGTAGAGGGTGTACCTACCGATTATGAATACAATGCGTCCAGGCTTGGGGAGAATGATTTCGTGACCGCCAACTGTTTTTACCGGCGTGATGCGCTGCAGGCGGTTGGTGGTTTTGACGAACGCTTTACCTGCGCCTGGCGCGAGGATAGCGACCTGGCCTTCACGCTCAAGGCTCAGGGGGCTGTATTGGTTCATGCGCCCGACGCGCTGGTAGTTCACCCGGTGCGGCCAGTGCCGTGGGGAGTCAGTATTCGCCAGCAGCGCAAGAGCATGTTCAACGCGCTGCTTTATAAGAAGCACCCGGTTTTATACCGCCAGAATATACAGTCAACTCCACCCTGGCGTTATTATGCCATCGTGAGCGCGCTACTGGCCGTCTTGATCGGTGCGGTGAGCGGATGGGGAGTTCTGGCGCTTGCAGGATTGATTCTATGGGTAGGTCTGACTGCGCGTTTCTGTATGCAGCGGCTCCAGCATACATCCCACGCTTCCCGTCATGTGCTGGAGATGATCGTGACCTCCATGCTAATCCCACCGCTTGCGATTTTCTGGCGGCTGCGTGGAGCAGTACAATTTCGTGTCTTCTTCCTGTAGATGGCGATAGATAGAGATACAACCATGAAGATGAATACCATGCCAACTCAACATGCTGTAAACCAAAGTGGCGTACCAACTTTGCAATTGCCGGCCAACGTGCAGATCGAGCCGGTGGGACAGTGCAACTTACGCTGCGAGATGTGTTCGATTCAGTTCCGTAAAGATGGCCCGCCATATGGACCACCCGCTTTCATGAAATTCGAGACGTTCACAGACATTATCGATCAGTTTGCCGGGATGGAGGAACTACACTTGCAGGGGTTGGGTGAGCCAATGATGCACCCTCGTTTCTTCGATATGGTGGAATATGCCGTGAAGAGGGGCATTCGGGTGTCAACCAATTCGAATCTGACGCTGGTGAATGATCGCCGCGCTGAACGCTGCGTGACGAGCGGACTGGATAGCCTGCAAATCTCCATCGATGGTTCAAGCGCCGAAACGTATGAACGTATTCGGGTGCGCGCTCACTTCGATCGGGTGGTAGCCAATGTGGAGCGCGTGCTGGCTGCGCGCCAACGCCTGGCGAGTGAAACTCCTCGCCTGCGCCTGGTGATGGTGATGATGCGGCGCAACCTGCATGAGTTGCCTGATTTAGTGCGTTTCGCGCACCGCTACTCAATCGAAAGCATCTTCGTGCAGCATCTCTGCCACGACTTTGGGGAAGCCACCTTGCCCGAACACTACCTGCCCATGCGCGATTTCGTGCAGAGCGAGACGCTGCTGGAGGAAGATCCGCGGCGCATCGAACATTACTTCGGGGAGGCGCGCAAAGTGGCGCAGGAATTGCATATAGACTTGCGCCTGCCGCACGCGCGCATCCGGCTGCATCCGCCCGGCACTCCCGGCCCGCAGCGCTGCGATTGGCCGTGGACAGGGGCTTACTTTAGCTATCAGGGCTACGCCATGCCGTGCTGTATGGTCTCGACGCCTGACCGCATCAACTTTGGCAACATCTCCGAACAGAGAGCCGATGGGCTGTGGAATGGCCCACGCTACCAGGAGTTCCGCAGCCGGTTGTCCTCTGAGGAGCCGCCGGACGTGTGTCGCTCTTGCTCGGTGTATAAGGGGATTTTCTAAGGGACTCAAGAAGAATTAATTATCCCGGATAGTTGGCGGAAAAGGGATCAACTCATCCAAACCTTCGTGTACCGTTTTCACCTTTGGATGTGCTAACTTCTAGAGAAGCGCAGCATCAGTACCCGTCTCAGCAACCTGTTTCAAGTACCTGTTCCTGGTAAGCAACAGTCCTTTCATATAGCGTGTGAGGATCAGCGTCTCAGCCAACCTCCCAGGGATGCCCAATGGAGCACGGAACGTAAACAGATCAATCATGAGTGTCCCAGGTGGCTGAGGGACAAACTCATGAAGATGTGTCATTTCCTGAAAAGCTCCCCGGATCATTTCATCAGTAAAACGATATGGTCGTTCATAGGCGGTAATTTTTGAGGTCAGATGTTGTTTGATGCCAAAATGCACCGCCTCCCAGGTCACGATATCACCGAGTTTCATCACGCCTGAAGTCACACCAGCAATCGGGCGCTCGTGGGTTTGCGCAACAGAGTGGCGATGCAAGTCAACGCTGAGCGACAGATCGAAACACCGCTCTAGCGAAGCATCGATAAACGTTTCTAGTCGAATGGTAGG
>DAHVFL010000197.1 GCA_027316975.1 Chloroflexota bacterium
CGTCCAGGCTGGGTCGAGCAAGACCCACGCGATCTTTTGCAGAGTGTGATACGCAATGCGCGCGCAGCCCTGGTTGCCGCGGATGCCGGTTGCATTGCTATGGGGCTGTCCAACCAGGGCGAGACCGTTACTATGTGGCGCGGAGATACCGGCGAGCCGCTCTACAATGCCATAAGCTGGCAGGACAGGCGCACCGATAGCTTCTGCGATCAACTGGCACACAATGAAACCGGCAAACTCATTTCGGAAAGAACGGGCCTGCCCATTGACCCCTATTTCTCTGCTACGAAGCTGCGCTGGCTACTCGATTCGGTGCCAGATGCGCGAGGTCTGGCGGAGCGCGGCCTGTTGCTGGCAGGCACAACCGATGCCTGGCTGCTATGGTCACTGACGGGCGAGCACCGTACCGATGATACGACCGCCTCGCGTACCATGCTCTACAATCCGCGCATTCGCGACTGGGATCAAGATGTGCTTGACGCGCTGGAGATACCGCGCTCGATTTTACCAACCATCCAGCCTTCCTGCTCGCGATTTGGTATCACGCGCTCCGATATGCCAGGCCCATCCTTGCCGGTCACCGCCTCGCTGGTCGATCAGCAGGCCGCGCTGTTTGGGCAGGCCTGTTACGCGCCCGGCGATGTTAAAGTCACCTATGGCACGGGCGCGTTTATTCTAATGAATAGCGGCCATAGCATCCCAACTTCGCACTTTGGGCTGGTGCCGACGGTGGCATGGTCGCTGCCCGGCTCCATTAGCTACGCTCTGGATGGAGGTATCTATGTGGCGGGAGCGGCTGTGCAGTGGCTGCGCGACGGCCTGGGCATCATCTCAAGCGCGGAAGAAAGCTATGAACTCGCTCTGTCGGTGCCGGATAGCGACGGCGTCTACTTTGTGCCTGCGCTGGCCGGGCTGGCCGCTCCCTACTGGGATAGCTACGCGCGCGGCACCATGGTTGGCCTGACACGCGGCACCACCCGCGCTCATATTGTCCGCGCCACGCTCGAAGGCATTGCTTACCGCACGCGCGACGTGCTTGAGGCCATGGCGCAAGATACCAGAAGTGACATCAGCAGCATCAAAGCGGACGGGGGCGCATCGGACAACGCCTTTCTCATGCAAGCGCTGGCCGATATCTCCGGCGTCGAAGTGCGCGTCGCCGCCACCCGCGAAACAACCGCCCTGGGAGCAGGCTTCATGGCCGGATTGGGTGCGGGATTGTGGAGCGATCAAGATGAGCTGGCCGCGCTCTGGCGCGAAGCGGCGAGCTATTCGCCCCGACCAAATGATGAGATAGAGGGGCGTTATAAACAGTGGCAACGCGCTGTTGGGCGCGCGAAGGGGTGGGCTACACCCGATGTTATGTAAAGAACGCCTCAATATACTCTACAACACGCTCAGATGCATCTTCCTGCAAAAAGTGGCTGGCATCCTCGATCTCGCGGGTTATCGCTTGTGGATAGAGTTGCTGCCAGAGGCGCAGTACGGACGGTGGAAGCACCGGGTCTTTCATGCCCCATACTATGAGGGTCGGCGTTCTGGCAAATTGCGGCAAGCCCAATTCTATGCGCTTCATTTCTGCATAGGAAACGTCGCTTTCCTGAACCGGTATATCGCGCGACCAGCAAAGCAGCGCGATGCGTGTTTCAGGGGTTGGATAGGGCGCTTTGTACGATTCCATAACCGAAGGAGTAAGGTTCTCTGTATGGTGAGTTGTGCCCAATAGCGCAGGCTCCAGGTAGCCATTCTTTTTCAGTACAAAATTTTCGCCCCGTTCGGAACGGATGATTTCCAGCAGGCGCGGAAACGGGCCACCCGGCCAGGGGGCGAATGCCCATGTGTTTAACAGCACAAGCCGTTTGATGCGTTGCGGGTGGCGAACGGCGAATCCCAACCCAACAGGCCCGCCCCAATCATGCACCACGAGCGTAATATCCTGTACATCAAGATGCAGCAACTTTGATTTCTATCATGGCGAACTCCGATCCTGTGCCAGGGCGTACAGGGTAGGGGCGACCCTTGCGGTCGCCCTGGTCTACTTGCGCAGGGAATTACCAGGGCAGAGATTATGCCAGTGTGACCTCGACGCCCATCTGCCGCAGGCGCGTGACCATCTCGCCATCAATCTCTGTGCCGGTGATGATCTTGTCAACGACGGTGAGGGAGGCGACGGTGGTCAGCATGACTTTGCCGAATTTGGTATGATCGGCCACGACGATACACTGGCGAGCGCGTTCGATCATGGTGCGTTTGGTGCCGGCCTCGTCGAAGTTGAACTCGGTCAGGCCATGTTCGATGGTGATGCCGCCCACGCCGATGAAGGCTTTATCAACCTGGAAGGTGCGCAAGGTCTGCTCGGCCAGGTGTCCTACCAGTGAAAGTTCGCTCGAACGCAGCTTACCGCCCGCCACAATGACCTGAATGGCCGGTTGGCTGGCGAGTTCCAGCGCGGCGCGCAGGCTTGTTACCAGCACCGTCAGGTTGCGTTTGCCTTTGAGCGCGCGCGCGATCTCCAGCGTGGTTGTGCCAACATCAAGAATCAGGCTGTCTCCATCACTGATCATTTCAACCGCTTTAGCTGCGATGCGCTGTTTTTCGGCGGAAAGCTGCGATTCGCGCGCCGTGAATGGCGGTTCGTAGCTCGCGCCGCGCACGCTGATGGCCCCGCCATGCACGCGGCGAATCAGCCCTTCCTGCTCCAATTCTTGCAGGTCGCGCATGATGGTGATGGTAGAGACTTCAAAGCGCTGCGCAAGCTCGCGCGCGGAAGCGATGCCGCTGGCTTCGATGTCCTCGAAAATGCGCTGGCGGCGCTCCTGCGCTATCATTTTTGTATCCCGCGTGGACTTTTCTTCCATGCCTACAAGATAACATGAGTGAGGCAAATCGGCAAGTTATCAGGACGCTAGCTCAGGGCGATGTAAAAGTCACTGTGAGCCACATGGCGACCCTTGCGGTCGCCATGCTCTCTGCTGTCCTCAGAAGGGTTGACTGAAGCACTGCTGTCATTCTGAGCGCAGCGAAGAATCTGCGCCTGGCTCCACAAGAGATCCTTCGCTGCGCTCAGGATGACAGATGGGACTTGTCCTCGCCCTGGTTGTCTCAATATGGTCTATATTGTATCGCGTAGCGTATTACTAAGTAGCACTGGCATACATACTCTTGTATGTGGTATGGTATCTGTAAGCATTGGGTTCCGGCTTTAATTGCCTGAGACAGAATAGTTCTATGGGACGAGCGACATTGTTTCACAGCAGGGATGAGCGGGAAAACGGTGCCGGTGTTGTTCCGGTACAGAAAGGACGGTTCTGACCAATGATGAAGAAAGCCGAAAAGAAACGGGTCACGTTTAAGGCTAGTCTGGGCGATCTTAACCGACCTTTGCGCGTTCGACCTGTAAATGTGGAGGGGCGGAACTGGTGGGCGGTGGATGCCGAAGACACCTGGCCCGGCATGGTCATGGACCTGCGTCGCCTGGGCTTTGAGTCAATGGCGCATGGTGAGGAAGTGCTGGTGCGGGAAGGTACGCCAGCATACGAACCGCAGATGGAGGGTCCCGCTGCGCAAGGAGGGTTGAGACCTTTCCCAACTATCAGCTCGAGAATCCAGATTCGAAGGGAACTGTCGTCCACTGACGATTTTGCGGATTTGCTCTCTCAAGTTGACGATGAGAATGTGGGGGAGGACGAATACGAAATTGACGAAGACTCGCAATACGAGTAAGTTGCGCCGGTCTTATTCATATATAAAGCGCATGTGATGCTCGCTGTAAGGGGCGTCGCCACTACGGATGAATACGTAGGAGCGGCGCTCTTTGTGCGTTTTGGTGATATACTGCATCAAAAAGCAGAGGAGCTTTACAACGTCCGCGGGAACTCGTGGAGGAGATCATGAGCAATGCCACACCTCACGCTTGACCAATCGCTGGTGAACGAAGCGCGCTCGCTGGCAGAGCATATCGTCGCGCCCGTCATTGACTATATCGGGGCGCATACCACCGTCGCTATCGAGCGCGCCACACTGCGCCTGCTGGGCGTCGATGGCGTTGATGAAGCAGGTGTGCCTCTACCCAATCGGGTTGTTGATAGCGCGAGATCGCTCCTGCCCGGCGGTATCCTGCGTCCCTTTGTGACGGCCATGCTGCGCCATCAACTCGACGCGCAGGCAGTAGCTGAAGCTATCGGGCGCGGCGAGCTTATCCTGCATGAAGTTACTGGCGACGATGATGCGCGGGAAAAAAGAGATGAGGAGATACGGTGGCAGGTGCAACGAGGGGTAGAACGCATTCGCGCCCGCCGTGCTGAACGCTCCGCGCTGGTGGACAAGCTGGGCAATCCGCCTATGCCCTGGCTCTATGTCATTGTTGCGACGGGCAACATTTACGAGGATATCGTGCAGGCGCAGGCTGCTGCCAGGCAGGGAGCCGACGTGATTGCGGTGATTCGTTCAACAGCGCAAAGCCTGCTCGACTATGTCCCCTATGGCCCGACTACCGAGGGCTTCGGTGGCACCTACGCGACACAGGCCAACTTTCAATTGATGCGCGCCGCGCTCGATGAAACCAGCCGCGAAGTTGGCCGTTATATACGCCTGACCAACTATTGTTCCGGTCTGTGTATGCCAGAAATCGCCGCTATGGGCGCGTTGGAACGCCTGGATATGATGCTTAACGACGCTCTCTACGGCATTATCTTCCGCGACATCAATATGCGCCGCACGCTGATCGACCAGCTTTTCTCGCGTCGCATCAATGCCGCCGCCGGTATCATCATCAATACCGGTGAAGATAACTATTTGACAACCGACGATGCGCTCGAAGCCGAACATACCGTGGTCGCTTCGCAATTCATCAATGAGCGATTCGCGCAAATCGCCGGTATCCCGCCAGAGCAAATGGGTCTTGGCCACGCTTTTGAAATCGATCCCTCTACACCCAATCATCTCCTGCATGAGATCGCCTCGGCGCAACTCATCCGCGATCTCTTTCCTGGCTACCCCATCAAGTACATGCCGCCGACCAAACATATGACGGGCAATATCTTCCGCGGCCATGAACTCGACAGCTTCTTTAACCTGGTAGGCGTTTTGACAGGGCAGGGCATTCAATTGCTCGGTATGTCTACCGAGGCCATCCATACGCCGCTCTTGCAGGACCGCTTCCTCTCCATTAAAAGCGCGCTCTATGTCTTCAACGCGGCACGCGATCTTGGTGAGCAGTTCGACTGGCGAGCGGACAGCCTGGTGGCGCGCCGGGCAGGCCAGATTCTGCGCGAAGCCGTAGAGTTGCTGGGGCAAATGGATGACCTCGGACTCTTCAAGGGGTTGGAAGCGGGTTTGTTTGCCAACATCAAACGCTCGCCCGAAGGCGGGCGCGGCCTGGATGGTGTGATCGAGCGTAACGCGCAGTATTATAACCCCTTTTATGAGGCGTTGTTATCTTAAATCAAGTTGAACGGGTGGAAGTAGAGGAAATCCCCCCGTTCGAGATGTGGGCAAACGATGCATTACTGGTCTTTTTTATGGCCCTCTTCTTTGTGATGCTTCGTGACGGTACGAGCGGCCACCTCCTCAGCGCGGTCTCCATAGCGGCCGCTTTTTTTAGCGGAGTCCTTGATATGCTCGTACATGCGCTCTTCTTTGTTGCCTACGCCTTTTAATGGCTTGTCTTTCTTTTTTCCTGGCATAGATGATCCTCCTTTATCTCTTTCAGACGTTATTTACGCTCATGATAGGAGTGTTATCTGATTAACCCACCTACTGCTTAGCGCACGTTGGTACCGCCTTTTACGTTTCACGTGCCATTGCTCTTCATTGTTGTTTCCTTTGAAGAAATGATTGGCAGCAGTCCAACAGCAGAGGAAAGAATGCGAGCGCTTGCGTTAATGACTTGCTGGTACACCTTCGTGTAGTTCTCGGCCATGACGCGCGCCGAGAAATGCTCTGCAACATGCTGGCGCGTTGCGTTGCGGTCGATGGTGTCAATAGATGCAATAGCGCGTATCATCGCATCGACATCCTCTACCAGGAACCCGGTCTTCCCATCGATAATTAGCTCAGGCGCGGCTCCCCGGTTAAAAGCAATGACCGGGCAGCCCACTGCCATTGCTTCGATCATCACCATGCCAAATGGCTCTTCCCACTGAATAGGATTGAGGAAGGCGCGCGCGCCACTAAATAGGCTGGCCTTCTCCTTATTATTCACCGGACCGATATACTGAATTTGTTTATTATCGATGTGCGGTTTAATCTGCCCGGTGAAGTACCTCAGCGACTCTGGTATATGGCGATCCACCGTTCCTGCCAGGATAAGCTTTTTTCCTGCCTCTTTTGCGGCCTGTATAGCCAGGTGCGCTCCCTTATCGGGAACACATCGACCTAACCAGGCAAGATAGTCACGACGCTTCGCGCGCACTGGACGCATCTCGTCTGCGGGTAAACCGTGGTAGACAACCCCGACAAAATTGAGTGGGTAGGGTACCTCTTTGCGAGCATGTTCACTGATAGCGACCATGGGCATCGATGAAGCCCATTCCATGTAAAGTGGGTCCGCGTCGCCTGTCCAGCCATTCGGTAGATGGTCGAAGGGGAAGCGGCTGTGCAGGGTCATAACGTGAGGAACCTGCATATCAGCCATAAGCGGGAACAAGTACAGGTCTGAAGCAGAGGAAAGGTGCGTATGAACGATATCAAAATCGCCCTTTTTGGCCGCATCGACTGCTTTTTGTAGATGGTAATAGGCCTTGAGGTGAGCCTGCCACGGAACGCCTGAATTTATCAGCGAACGAGGAAAAAAAGAAACGAGCTTTGCCGAGGTCGTGGCATCCCCAGGCGCAAAGAGAGTTACATCATGCCCCTGTACAACCTGTTCTTCGATCAGGTTATACAGGACGATCTCTGTACCTCCATAGTTTTTGGGAGGCACAGAGAACCATGGCGGCGCTATGTGTGCGATTTTCATGAATGTTTCTCATTCCGGCCCCGGTTACTCCGGTTGTATTAAAACAGGCGGAAGCGACGCCGTGGACGCCGGACATAGGTGCCGCGCCGGTAGTAGTGGCGCGATGCATAGCCATGATAACGGCGATAAGCGAAACGGCTCCACAGGAAAACCAGGATTGCCGCAACAATGATGGAACTGATTAACGGGACACCGTTAAGGGTAGGCTCGTTTCCAATATGAAAACGGAACACTCCCACGATGAGAAAAATGGCGATAAACCCGACGATGATTGCGCCAATGATGCCATCTGGCGCGCGTCGTCTGGCAATCAGTTCGCCAATAACGCCTACAATAGCCGCGATAATAAGCCAGATGAGTAACTGTACAATATTGATAGTCATATGCCAATCTCCTTCTTAACGAACAACTCGCAGCCTCTCCATGAGGGCATACTATGTTCATCTGCTTATAACACGTATGAGAAGCAATAACGAATTCAAACCGTGCGGTTCCCTCTGTTCTGGTTCTCAAGGCCACAAAAAGTAAAGGAAAGAGGTTGGTCAAGATGCGGCTCGCCGGCAGCGAGCCGCATCTTGACCAACCTCTTTGAAATCGCCGCAGCAGGCGGCATCAGACTCGAATGGCGTTATCGTTCGTGTTATCGAGGGAGGGAGCGCGCGATTGTCTCTGGCGATCGAGAAGCCAGCGCAGCGTTCCTTGCTGGGAACTGGTAAACCACCACAGTGTACCAGATGCCAGTAAGATGAGTATGGGTTCGATGGGGGCGCGAAAACGCGCGCTGCCGTAGAAATATAATGCCTGGGCGATGGTGAGCGCGATTATAGCGTAGATAAAGAGCAATTCGCGCCATTTCCAGAGCGTGACCGCCAGGCCCACGAAGGCCAGGATGAAGACGGGAATGGGGAATGTCTCCATCATCCCCAGCACGATTTGCGATGAACGCTGGCCGGGGAAGCGGTCAACCGGCAAATCTGCTTCGTTGGTCGCTGGTTGCCAGAGGTTGATAAAGTGCAAGGCCAGCAGATGCGGCAGAATGCCTGTATGACCCTGTACCCATTGCACTGCCGCGTCTTTATAGGCGTTCTCGCGCGCTACTTCACAGGGGGGCGTGCAGGTAAATAACGGGTAGGGTCTGGCAACATCTGGTCGGGATTTCAAGGGATCAATCCAGGTGCCGTTGTAGGATGGATTGGTCAAAATC
>DAHVFL010000198.1 GCA_027316975.1 Chloroflexota bacterium
CTATTCACAAGCAAGATCGGGAGTGACCTGTCATCCCTTCGCTGCGCTCAAGGGCAAGCTCTGAGCGCAGCGAAGGATCTCGGCGTGGCGAGCGAGATCCTTCGCTGCGCTCAGGATGACAGTCCCGCATGTGGGTGTGTATATTCATCAGGGACTATCGTTACTGGCTTCAATTCACCTCTTTATCAAAGTGGGTAAAAGAAGTAGCGCGGCATAGATGAGGTGCCAGAGGATGAGGCCCAGGGTGACAAAAACGAGCAAGACGTGTAGCTTACGCCAGTAGAGAATGACATAGCGGTAGAAGCTTTCGCGCTGCATCGCCTGTTCAACTTCCTGTAACTCGGCGATATGCTCCCTGGCTCCGGGCATGAGGGCACCCGGACGAGTAAGTTCGCTCTTTTTATCAGGGACGAAGCGGTATTGCCCGGCTTCGCGGCTCAATTCCTGCGGGGTTGCTTCCAGTGAGATATAGGCTAAATCCCAGGGAGTATGCAACGGTTGGTTGTGATATTCAAAGGGGAAATGATTCGTGAGCGGCCCACCGGAGAGCGAGACGGGCGATGATGTGATGGTCTTGCTGTCTTCAGGAGCGGCGAAGCCCTGCACGTTTTCGCTATTATGTACCACTATGGCCTGTAACTTCTGCGAAATCGACTCTACCCGGTCATCACCTCGCGCCGTCAACGCCTTATGCGCCTCCCCGGCGATCAGACGCGGGGCCAGGCGATCCAGCAGACGGCCAATCACCCCGCTGATTACCAGCGCGATCAAGCCATAGAGCGCGAATGTGCCAGAGCGGGGATTGAAGTTGCCAAAAGAGTGCAGGAAGAGAAAAAACAGTGACAGTATGGCGAAGCACATGTGCCATTGCAGCGAGGCATGAAGCTTACCAACAACGCGCTGCTTATGCGAGCGGCGGTGGCGACTATAGAGTATACCTGCGAACGTGGCGAACAGCGTGCCAACTATGGCAAAAGCAAAGCCCGCGATACTATCGGGAGAAGCATCGGGGATAAGGCGCGGATACCACACATAAAAAGTAATACCCACTCCCATCAGCGCAAGCGTAATAATTACGCGCAACACTTGCCCCGCGCCTGGAGAAAAGTGCAGCCAGGAGTAGCCAGTTTCTTCATCTGTTTCATCGAACTGGTAATTGTTTCTCACGATCCCTCCTATCCAGTGCGCAGCAAGCGAACTTTGAGCCACATCATCATGGCTTCGCGGCTCAACCCTACCGGGCAGGGCGCGACGCACGCGCCACACTGGAAACATGAACGCGCAAAATGCGCTACCGGCGTTGAGATTGGCCCGGACAATGTTTCCCGGTTGAGCACATCGATTGTAATAGCTTCGTCCAACGCAGGACAGGCCAGCAGGCATTCATTGCAGCCGATACAGGCCACCAATTCCTGCGCCACCTGGGGGCCAGTTTTATGTAAAGTTACCGTCTTTTTCCCGTGTTTTGATAACCCTGCTCGAAACATTTAGTGGCCCTTCTTACGCTTTTTCTCGCTATACGACCACAGGCTACTCGATGGATAGATACCAGGCTGGCGTTGTTTGCCATTCTCCAACTAGGCGGAAGGAGCCATAAACTGACTTTTGCGCCCGCGCCGGTTGGTATCTAAAACATCATTGCCAGCAGGTGTGCCCGGCGTTTCCACGGAATTGACATTGACCGATGGTAAAGGACGGCTGTACGACCACAGGCTGCCTGAAGGACTGCGGCCAGTTCGCGTTACCCGCGGCGCTTTGAGCAGCGTAGACTCTATGATATGCGACGGTGTTAGCGGGCGCTTATCATCAGCAGCGAATCCTCTTTCTGCTAGCCTATTTGCGTTCGCTCCCATAGTGGCCCTCATCCCGGCATCTGTGCTTGCATTGTCCTGCTGGCCGCGAGAGCGATGTAGTTCGATAGGCGCGGTCACAAACGGATTGGCAAAAAGTTGCAGGTCTTCGTCTGTATTGCGCTCGATGATATCAGCTCTTAACAATGGGTCTGTCCCCGGCAAGGCGCGCGTCACAGGTAGCTGCTCGTCTTGTCTGCTTGCCTGGGGTGATCTGTTTCTTATAGCTTGCATTCGCTTTTCAAGCCCATCGGCGACGGGCAATTTGCCGGTTGTCACCATACGCTGGGCGCTGTGCGTGCGCCTGCGCGACAAATAGCTGCGCGCGTCGAATGTGCCTTTGAGCAAAGATTTCTTGATATCGCGAATGGACAGACCTTCTTCTATTATGCATTTGATAGCCAGGCCATCAGGCTGGGAAGGTCCAAGCGACAGGTAGCCGACCAGCCGGTCATCTATCACAGCCATGCGCCGGTAGCTGCTCCTGCTGCTATCGGCCAGGGTGGTAGTCGTGTCTTGCCATTGCAAGACATTGCCGACGGTGAGCATGGAAAGATTGCCCAGGCGTGTAGCGTGCCAGGGGACGCCGAGTTCTTCAGTTGGCGACGAGCTGGTCATCAAGGAGGCCACCATGCGTCCCTGCGAAACAGCCGCGTACCATTGCGCTCTTGGGGCATACAGCCCCGTCTGCGGGTCTTTGATGGCCGCCACATCACCGGCGGCGTAGATATGCGGTACGCTGGTGCGTAGTTGTTCATCAACCAGAATACCCTGCTTATGCTTCATCTTGAGATCGCAATGCCTGGCAAGGGATGTTACGGCAGTGGTGCCCGTGCAGACCAGCACAAGCTGGCAGGGGAGCAACTGCTGTTGATTCGTGACAACTCCAGCTACCATGCCCACTCTCCCGACAATGCCCAATGCCTCGGTTTCGGTGTAAACGAGCGCGCCCGCGCGCTCGATTGAATCGAGCACCATTTCGGATGCCGGGCGATCAAGCATACGCGGGAGGAAGGTATCGCCGCGTATCAGCCAGTGTACGCGAATGCCCCAGTAAAGCAGGCCCATCACCGTCTCAATAGCGTGCGCTCCACCGCCAATCACCACCGCCTCCTCTACTTCTGCCAGTCGCCTTCGCAGGTCGAGATAATCGTACAGGCGATGCAATGTAAGGACGCCGTCAAAATCTCTGCCGGGCAGCGTAGGAGGAAGTCCGGTGGGCGCGCTGCCAGTTGCAATGAGCAGCTCGCTATAGCCGAAGCCGCGCCCTCCCTTGAGCGTAATGTATCTATCTTGCGCGTGAATCTCTTCGGCGCGCGCATTAATCACATGAATAAATCGCGCCTGTTCGGTGCCTGCCGGATAGGTCAGCAACTGCTCGTGGTTGAGCTTACCAATAGCAAACTGTTTCAGCGCGGGTGTATTGATAGTCGGGTGGCTCTGCTCGGTAATGATGACAATGCGACTGTCGGGTGCCAGACGCCGCGCCTCAACTGCGGCAGTCAACCCGGCAATGCCGTTGCCAATAATTACAAGGTCTGCGCTATCGATATTCTTTGCTACGAGTTCTGTCATTACACCATTATTTCTAGCCAGCGCGCTCTAGCGCGCCCGGCGCATAATCAATCGGCATCCAGTACTATCAGAGCATTTCCTGGCCCCTGGATATAATACACGTCGGTTTCGGCGCGTTCTCGTAAGTGTCGCTGCAAATGCCACAGAGAGGCGCGACACCGCGTCGCGCACTTGAACGACATACTCTTTCCAGTGAACGTTTTCAAGTTAAAGTTTCTTCCGGGCCCGACTTCGACAACTAGACCCAGCGCGTGTTGGGTGTTATACCCGTGCGCCAGTGCGGGGCCAAACAGCGCAACCGCGCCAATGCTTGCCATTCCTATGCTGCCAATCAACAGCGCCACGCAGACAAGGGCAGCGAAGCGCGGCATAAACGACGCTGGTAAACCTGTGTCTTCCACGTTATTCCCCAACCTTTGATACTGAAACATATAGACACAACATGGTACTTCGATATTGTATCTCTATATATTGCGCTTTATGCATATCTATCTATAAATTAGCCAGAATGTCTTAGCATGAGGTTGAGGTGGCAGCGTCACCAGGGCGGGTACTTGTCCCTGGGCGTTCCCTTCGCGTCCCGCTGTCACCCTTCGCATCCAGCTGTCATCCTGAGCGCAGCGAAGGATCTGCGCGCTGCCGACGAGAGATCCTTCGCTACGCTCAGGATGACAGCCTCTGGCGACCGGCGCGTTTCAAGAAACCTACCAGTGAAAGGGCTTGACACCGCCCTGGGAGCTACTGGCTTGTGAGGGTAATCAGGCCTTTTTGAGCTGCGAGCGAGACGGCTTCGGTGCGGTTGGTTGCGCCCAGTTTGCCCATGATCGAGCTGACGTGGAACTTGGCGGTGCGCTCGCTAATAATCAGGCGGGCCGCTATTTCTTTATTGGGCATACCCTGGGCCAGTAATGCCAGCACTTCCAGTTCGCGTTCGGTAAGGGCCTCTAACAAGGGGGGTGAATTGGTTGAGCCGCGCCTGCCATACTGTGAACCCACGTGGCGCAAAAGTTTGGAAGCGATTACCGGCTGGAGCAGCGAACCGCCCTGCATGGTGACGCGAATAGCGTTGAATATTTCTTCGCGCGGCGCGCCCTTGAGCAGATAGCCATTCGCTCCGGCTTCCAGGGCCGCGATGATGCGTTCGTCGTTATCAAAAGCGGTGAACACGATAATACGGGGTTGCCTGTCGCGCGATACGCCCGGTTGTGCGTGCTGTCGCAGGTGACGAATCGTTTCGACTCCATCCATAATGGGCATTTCCAGATCAAGCAAAAGGATATCCGGCAGCAATTGCCGGGCCAGGCGCAGCGCTTCATTCCCATCAGCAGCCTGCTGCGGCGTGCCGACTACCTCAAAATCGGGCTGTGTTTCCAGTACGGCTCGCAGCCCTTCGCGCACGATGGGGTGATCATCGGCCAGTAAGATGCGGATCATGCGTTCGCTCCCCTTTCTTCCAGGGGAATGCAGACGTAAAGACAGGTACCCGTGCCTGGTTCGCTTTGGATGCACAATTCGCCGCCCAGCAACCTGGCGCGCTCGCTGATGCCTATCAGACCAAAATGACCTGAGCCATACTCTCCCATGGCCTCCTTTGTTACCTCGTCAGGTTGGAACCCGCTCCCGTCGTCCTGCACGGTGAGACAGAGTTCGCTATCCTCAATTTCGAGAGTGAGCGCGATATGATCGGGGTTAGCGTGTTTGCAGGCATTCGCCAGGGCTTCCTGCGCGATACGGTAGATGGCCGTTTCCAGACGCTGTTGTAATACAGGGAAATTCGCGGTTGGTGTGTAATGAAATTCGATCTCAATCGTTTCCTGGGCCATATCGCGCACGAGAGTTGCCAGGGCTTCGGGCAGTGTGCGGTTGTGCAGGTAGGCCGCGCGCAAGTCCACCATCGAGCGGCGCGCTTCTTCAAGATTGCCGCGCGCGAGGCTGAGGGCGCGGCGCACGGCATCCTGGGCGCGCTCCGGGCGTGTCATGACCAGCGCATCTGCCGTTTCCAGTTGCAGAGTAATGGCCGCTAATCCCTGCGACAGCGTATCGTGAATCTCGCGTGCCAGCCGGTTACGTTCTTCAATGGTAGCCAGTCGCGCCGCCGCCCGTGTATGTTCGGCTGAGAGCCGGGCGCGTTGAATAGCCAGGCCGATCTGATCTCCAATGATGCGCAGCAGTTGCAGTTCTTCCTCGACAAGCTCGCGCCAATCTTCGCTGGCGACATTCAGCACGCCAATGGGGGTTTCTCCGGCATTGATAGGTACACTGGCATGAAAGCGCAGACCGAGCGAGGTGGGGTCTTTGTCGCGTTCGGCATTCTTCAACCGGCTGCAACGCAACACATTGATGTTAGCCGCTCCTGCCAGGTCGCCCTGTAAGAAAGTATCCAGGCAGAGGCAACTGCCCGTCATACGTTCTGGATAATCCGCCAGATAGGGCGGTAAAGACTGGGCAGCGGCCAGGTAGGGCTTTTCGTGTTCGTCCAGCAACCAGACCCAGCCCGTTTGCAATTCCAGCAGCCGGGTAACGTGTACAAGCACTTCCTGCAACGCTTCATGCACATCGATTTTACGGTTCAAATGACCCGCGATGATAGAGAGAATCGCCACATCGCGGTTCAAGCGCGAGAGTGAAGCCGTTTCCGGTTGAGTGTGTAAGATCGCCGCTTCATCCGTAGCAGGCGTTTCGGGTTGCGTTTCCATATGTGTATTGTATAACGAGGCGGGTTATTATGCCATTGCAGGTCAATGTCTGTTGCACTCTGTAATTGTCAGTGTATGTTACCTGGCAGCGTGTGATGCCAACTCGTGTTGCATGACACCGTTTTCTTGCATGGAATCGATACCGCACGCTTGCACAAAACTGGCGAAGAGACGGGCGCTGGCGGATTCCTTCGTGTAGATTTCTTCGGGATGGAATTGCGCGGCTATGACGAAACGGTGACCTGGAACTTCGAGCATTTCAGCGATGCCATCATCGGCCTTCCCGCTAATTACCACGTTCCGGCCAGGCGTATGCACAGACTGGTGATGGAGACTATTCACCATAAAGGGGCCTGGGCCGAGCAGTTGCTCCACGCGACTGCCGGGCAAGATATTGACGCGATGCGCCAGGTAATCACGCGACATGTGGCGATGGGAATGATGCAAGGTGTCCGGACACAGATCATGAATATCCTGGTAGAGCGTGCCGCCCAGCGCAACGTTCAAGACCTGCATACCGCGACATACTCCCAGCGTGGGGATGTCCTCTTGTATGGCCCAGGATGCCAGCTTCAATTCAATTTCATCAAGCTCTTTGTCAGGCTGATCGGAGAGTGGATGGGGCGTTTCTCCATAGATGAAAGGATCAATATCGACACCGCCGGAAAGCATGAGACCATCCAGGCGAGGAAGTAGTGTATCGAACATACTAAAATCGTGAAGGAATGGAATAAGGATAGGAACGCCGCCGGCGTGCTCGATAGCATGAACATAGGCCCGGTTATTGCAATAAATGGGGCGTTTTGACCCATCTGCGTAATCTGCGTGGCAGGGTATGCCAATAAGTGGACGCATTTCAGATTCTCCTCTACCATAGATGATTTCAAGCGATGTATATATTTTGGACGTTTGAACCGGTAATTATTTGAATCCAAAATAAAAAAAGTGGAACGCATCAAGGGCGTTCCACTTAGAAAAAGGTTGCTTTAGAAAACGAAACGCACCCACCCGCGTCCAACCACTGTAAGCTCCAGCCAATACTGGAGCCGGGTAATCACGAGAGCGTGCATACTATGTTGCGTGTATTCGTTCACGTTGTATTTCCTGATACCGACCAAATGTCACAAAATCATCACACTTTTATCATACGCCTGGCTGTCAAGTATCACACTGTTCAGCCAGATATGTGGAGATAAGGCTTTCCGTGAGAAGACTTGAGAAGTGTCCTGCCTGTCATCCTGAGCGCAGCGAAGGATCTGGCCTGGCAGACGAAGAGATCCTTCGCTGCGCTCAGGATGACAGGTACTATCTCCACGTGTCTGCTGTTCAGCTTCCAAAGAAGATATTCCACCATGCCTGCCAGAAATTTTGGGATGGCGCGGTCTTCCTGTCGGGCGATGGTACCTGGGATGAAGTTTGTTTGCTCCCGACGATGACGACGGGACGCTCTCCGGGTCGCACGTAGCCCAGTTGCTCGCGTGCCTCTTTTGCGATGACCGCCGGGTCTTGATAGCGATTGGCCTGCTGCGCTAAATAATCGCGATAGCTCTGCGCCTGTTGCGTTTGCGCCTGGGTTGCACGAAGTTGCTGCGTCAACTGGCTATTCGTCCAGGCTTGCGCCAACGATCCCAGCAAAAAAGCCAGGCAGACCAGACCCGTGACCCAGATGATAGTGCGTGTGAAAAGCGAGCTGCGCCTGGCGCGCGCGCGTCCCTGAGTCTCTTCTATGCCGATTGCCGATGTGATGTACGGGCTGCTTCCCCCTGGACGCGAGGGGAAAGATGGTCGAGTTCGATATTCCGGCATACATCCACCTCTTTTTCTGCTACTCTCTAAAATTCCCTGATTCAGCTATTGACAACAGTTCTTCTCTGTAGTATTATACATCCTGTCAAGAGAAATCGCCTGTATGCGCAGGTGAACCGGTGACGATAGCGAAGAGGGTACACCCGTTCCCATCCCGAACACGGAAGTTAAGCTCTTCAGCTCCGATGATACTTT
>DAHVFL010000199.1 GCA_027316975.1 Chloroflexota bacterium
AATGAGCCAATGGTGATGCCGCACACAATGAGCGCGCCTGCGCCGATGGATGCTCCGTATTTGACGAGGGTGGGGGTGATCTCCCAGTCATCGGGGCTTTTTAGCTTGCCATCAGGGGTGATGGCGCGTGGAAACATGTCGTTGGTGAAACAAACGTGGGGGCCGATGAACACGCCATCCTCCAGCGTGACGCCCTCGAAGATGGAGACGTGGTTCTGAATCTTGACGTTGGAGCCGATATGCACATGCGCATCGATGTAGACGCCCTTGCCGATATTGCAGCTTTCGCCAATCTGCGCGTGTTCGCGCACATGCCCCTGCCGCCAGATGCGCGTGCCAGCGCCGACATGCGCGTCGGGCGATACTTCCGCGTCGGGATGAACAAAGTACGATGCCTTTTCGTTCGTGTCATTCGTGTGACTCATGCTGCTTGCCTCTTTCCACCTGATACTATATCATCTGGCACAAGACGCGCGGTATGCTGGCTGGAACTTTCGTGGCACAACAATTCCTCCACGGCAGATGGGATCAGCAACATATCCGCTTTTAACCGCTCGAGTTGATCCGGGTTGCGCAAAAGCGAAAGTATACCGTTGCCGATCAGGTTGGTGGTTGTTTCCTGTTATCGAATCGTGAATGTGTACATAGATACTGATGGCTCAAAACCGAGCATATAACTGCATCTATGTGAAATCGGTTGTGTAAGCGTTGAGATACTGTTAATTCTGCTGCTTTGAGGTTAATAGAAAGCTACTGGCCTACTGGCATAAAACCCCTGTTTGCCAATGCATAGAAAAAGAAGCGGATTAGGAATATACACTTACACATCATATTCACAACAACTTCTCAATACCAGAGACAACCACTTTGGTAGGGGAAAGTATTTACCCTTACAGTGGATATACTTGTTTATCGTTCTGGAGAATGTTGATGAATCTTGTCTCTTTTTCAATTAAGACAAAGGGCGCGCATAATTTTACCAGGCGTCTTAGGACGGTGTTTACCCGTTTTGGGTTTTCGGATGCACAGATCCGCTACGGGTTGCATTCAATCCTGGACGCTTTAAGGCAATTTGATGGAGCGCCTACATTTTTTATACCGGCGGTAGTGTTGGGGCGGCATCCAGCTTTAATTTTGGAGATCGCGTGCGATGGCGCTGAAATTGGCGTGCATGGATTTGTTCATAATGATTATCGCACATTGAGCAGGGATCAGCAGTATAGACAAACTCAGAAAGCAATATCGGTCTTCCAGCAGATTAGCATACCTTACTACGGGTTTCGCAATCCATATCTTGGCTGGACAAAGGAATCGCTTGAGGTCTACGCGGCTCTGGGTTTCCGCTATGAAAGTAATATCGCGGTTCTCCATCATGTCGTTGATCTCAACGCCTTTTCACCACTCCTCCGGAGTGGTTTTGCGAAATCGTTGAAGTTGTTCCAGGCAGTTCCGTGCAGCGTCTATCGCCTGCGTCCTCAATTTGAGGGTGAAATTTTGCGTATTCCGACCAGCATTCCCGACGACGAGATGTTGTTTGATCGGCTGCGTATTACCGATCCCATCGAAGTTGGGCAAATCTGGAGCCAGGTCATGCAGCGCGTCTACGACCGGGGCGCTTTGTATACCTTGAATCTGCACCCGGAGCGCGGCGTGTTGTGCAGGCGGGCGCTTGATACTTTGTTGGCACATGCCCGCAGCCGCGAGCTACCAGTCTGGGTAGCGCGTATCGGGGATATCGCGCAGTGGTGGAAGGAGCGCAGCCTGTTCCGCTTCATGTTTACCGCACTGGATGCAGGTCATTGGCGGGTAGAGGCCACCCTCAATGCGAGAGCGACGATTCTGGCTCGCCATCTATCCATAGAAGGTCATTCAATCGCGCCCTGGTATGGCGCGGATGAACGGGTGCCATCGCATGACTTTATCGTGAATGCGTCAACTTGTCCCTGTATCGCCCTCTCAGAGCAAACGCCTGGCGAAGTGATGGACTTCCTGCACGAGCAGGGCTATCCTGTGATGCGCTGTAGCTCGGATGACGCGGGCCGCTATGCCCTGTATCTTGATAGGCCAGCAAGTTTAGGTGAAACGCCAGAAAAACGGCTGGAATCCCAAATAGCGTTAGTTGAACAGATCGAAGCTTTGGAGCAGCCGCTTCTGCGCTTTGGCTGCTGGCCCGACGGCAATCGTGCCGCGCTTTGCATTTCGGGTGATATCGATTCGATTACCGTGCAGGACTTCTTTTTGCGCATTGTAGAGGTGTTTCGACATAAGTAACTCAGGCGTAGCCAGGACTCTTCCATGAAAGGCAATCGAATTTTTATGAAGCTGCTTATGAGAAAACCATCACTACTTATGATTTTGCTGCTGGCGAGCGGTCTCATCATACTTATTGTGGTGCTACCGTTACTTGCCTATCACTTTTTGGCCCCACATAGCAAAATTCAACAGCCAGGAGGAGGCAATTCTGCAATAGTGAACTCAGGACAGCAGTATGAACAATCGTCTTCGCCTATCAGTCGAGGGGTACCTGCCTTTGCCTCTTCCGCGTTTGACCCTGCGGCGAACGCCAATGATGACAACTATAATTCGACCTGGAGATCGCAGGGTGCGCCAGCATGGTTGGTATACGATCTTTCGCGCGTGCCAGCCGTACAGCGTAGCCGGGTAGTAGTAGCCTGGTACAACGAGTCAGGCAACTATGACCATACCATCATCAATTATCCAACCTACAATATGCCGCAGGATTACACCATCGATGTCAATGCAGGGCCAGAGGGAGGCCAGCCGCCTGTTATCGGCTGGGTCACACAGGTGAGAGTGCGAGGCAATCATTATCACTCGCGCCAACATATCGTCAACATGGCTGGTTATAACTGGCTGCGTATTGATGTAACCGCAGTTGACGGCTCTACTGGGAACTATGACGCGAGTATCAATATGGATGTCTTCGACGCGCGCACGGCTCTCACGGATGATTGGATTTTCTATGGCGATTCGATTACCGCCGGAGCGATGGGGCATCAAACGCTGGATGGCGTGAATGCTTTCGCGCAACTTATTCGCGAGAAGAGCTCCAATCATTATCCTGTGCAAGAATCAGGAGGGATTGGCTTTCTTACCAGCGCTGATGGGGTAAAGTACCTGCACACCTGGCTGGGGATGTTTTCCGGCAAATATGTAGGGTTAAGCTATGGAACCAACGATGCGCTCGGTTGTGTAAGCCCTGATGAATTTTATAACAATTACGCCATGATGGTGCGGGATGTGTTAGATGCGGGTAAGATACCTCTGGTACCGCGTATACCCTGGGGGAAAAACGCGAATATCCAGAACTGCGCCCCGGCATTAAATGCGAAAATCGATGCATTATACCAGGCATTTCCACAACTCATCCACGGACCTGACCTGTGGGCCTTTTTTCAGAGCCATCAAGATTTGATTTCGAACGATACCATCCATCCGAGCGATGCCGGATTTGGCGCGTATCGCCAGCAGTGGGCCAACTCCGTCCTGACGACAGTCTATTCACATATGTAAAGCGCCTACTTCGGAAATTGTAATATTCTAACGCTAGAAATTGTTGAACGCATCATGGCATTACAATCTAAAAAAATCAGGGTGCGCAAGGTAATCGTAGCGCTTGTGTGCCTATTTTTGGTGATTGTCGCAGGTACAGGTACGGTGGTTATTACCCATAAGCCTCCAGCGCTCTGGCACCTGATTGCCTCCCTATCTATGCCTCCTCCTACTTCAACATCAATTACAGGAAGATTTACCACCTTACCCCCTGGATTAATATTGTCGGGCGAGCAAAATTGTGCTGCTCGCGTACACCGTTCTTCCTGGGAGCCACGACCGGATAATGCGAAAGCGAATCAGAGTGTACCCACCCGGCAACAAATTGCTCAATTAACGCCCTGGGACCCTTCCATCGGCGTTGACATAAAGGCCGATGCATTGCGCACTCAAATAACCGGAAACTTTACCGGCACAACGGATGAGATACTTCAATGGGCGGCATGTAAGTGGGGAATTGATGAGAATATTGTGCGAGCCGAGGCTGTTGTCGAATCCTACTGGCATCAAAGTCAGGTTGGCGACTACACCTCCGATCAAAGCCTCTGCCCTTCCGGCACATGGGATGGCAAGGGGTGTTATCAGAGCTATGGTCTTCTCCAGTTGAAATACTATTATTTTCAGAGCGCCTGGCCGATGAGCCGTTATGACTCGGCGTTTAATGTAGAATATGTGTATGGCATTATCCGCACATGTTATGAAGGTTGGACAACCTATTTAAACGAACGCACACCTTTGCCAGGCTATTCACGCTATCACGCGGGCGATATCTGGGGCTGTCTTGGCAGATGGTATAGCGGTGGTTGGTATGACAAAGGTGCTGTTGATTACATCCAAAAAGTGAAAACGGCCCTGGCAAATAAGACCTGGCTAGAGGCAGGATTTTAGGAGCTTACGTAAGTTTTCACTTTCAACCCGGTCATACTTGTATCGAGGTAGCACGGCTGCTCGCATCTTTCGCAGTTGATCATCAACGCCGAGCCTGGTAGCTGTGTCTACTAATTTATCTCGTAGCATTATTTTCTCCTCTCTGGTTCCCTATTTGACTTACGGACATCAAGGTATGTTTCTTGCTGTGCCTCTTTGTGGCTCAAGCTGGCGAGCAATGCCCGATAGCGCTCGGCCATCAATTCCCATTTGAAGGGTTGATAGTCCTCGGTGGCATTAACAGCCAGCGATAGACGTTTTTCAGGATGCTGATACAGATCGATAATAGCCTCGGCAAAGCTTTCGGGACTCGAATCGTCACAGAGGACTACTGACTCAGGCCGGAACATAGAGCGGATCGCTCGAGTATCAGAAGCAATCATAGGACGATGCATCCAGGCAAATTCATAGGCTTTAGTTGGTAATACGAGTTCCATGAAGCCATCGATGCGATAAGGGATGATGCCAATATCACCGTGAGTCACGAAATTTACCAGTTCTTCTGGCTGACATGGTTCGGTAAAGACTACATGCTCACCAACCTCTAATTCCTGGGCCATTTGCTTTAAGATGGGGATAAATTCACCACGTCCCTTGATATCTAGTCGCACATGTGGCGCTACCTTGCGTGCCAGAGCCAGGGCCTGGATGGCGATATCTAAACCGTTGCGACTTGCCACCGTGCCGTGATACATCAATATGAGGGGGCACGACTCATCAAAAGCGTGCGTTTCTCTAAAGTCTCTGCGCGATGCAGGGTAAAGTCTGGGATCGGCGCTGTTGAGAATGATGGTGATTTTCCTGGCTGGCACCCCACGCTGTAGTAAGAGTTGTTCAAAAGGCCAGCCGACAGTAATGACATGGTCGGCAAAGGCCGTTGAAATTCGTTCCTGCCATTGAGCCAGGCGGGTGACGATTTTCTGCGTTTTCCCCTTTGCTTTAGCTGCCATCAGTTCAGGACTAACATCTTGCACTTCCAGAATTACTTTCGACCCCAACATTCTTGGAATAATTGCCGAGAAGACAAGAAAATCCGGCATGTTGTGTATATGCACTACATCAAAGTGCTTCTTAAGATGCAGGCGCGTTAGCGTTACGCTGGAAATGAGTAGAAACCAGCACCAGCTCAAAATAGTTACTGGAAGCGAGCGACCGAAACCACGATTCATAGGTAAGCGATGCACATGGACGCCTTCACAGATTTCGTAGCGTTGCTCGCCTGGTTGACGCAGGCAGATCACGTCCACTAAATACCCTCCTTCAATAGCAGCCCCTGCGATACGTCGTACTAATGGATCAAATGGATAGAAATCGAAAGTGATAGTAGCAACACGGATTGTCGACATAACCACACAAGTCCTTTCAGGCTACATACGCTCAAGAGATAGTACGGCTTGTACGCACCCACTCAGCCGTATGCTTTTTGCGTCTTCTGACCACCAGGATAACCCATAGCTTCCATAGCATAAAGCCAGGAGCATGTAAAAGTGCTCTAAGAACAGTGTGCGGGGGAGGTAAAAGGTAGAGGGCGGTACCAAAATAGCCAAGGAGACCGCCTATGATGGCAAGACTAATAATCAGATTCGGGAACGACCACACGAGCAGCGATCCCACGAGCGTCAGCAAGCACGAACCTACAAGGTATGAAAGCGGTGGGGTAAGTAGCTCTGCTATTGCTTCTATACGAACCAGATCGCGGTTTCTTATGCCCGACTTTAGAAGTCTCCCAGCGGTTTTCCATACTGGTTGGCTGATGTCAGGCGATTCCCAGCGTATGTCTTGAGTGCGCATTTGCTCGAATGTCGATGGCATTATTGAGCGCACAATGGCCTCCGGCATATAAAGCACTTTTTCACCATGTTGTATCAAGCTCAGGTAATACTGGTAATCTTCCGCGAGCGAAAAAGATTGCCAGGGATAGCGCACTAAAAGAGAACGACTCAAGCACATCCCATTTCCAGTCAGAGTAGAAGAACATCCGATACCATTTCTTCCTAGCGGACGTACATGATTCATCAGGGTCATTGCTATCCAACGGAGCGCGGTACTTGCAGACTCCGTGACGTTCAGTACATTGTTATTCGCCTGTAATGCCTGCGCGCCCTGTGTAAGTCCTCTGTTCATCTCCTCTAAAAAGCCTGGGACAACTACCGAGTCGGCATCCAGGACGACATAGGCGTCATAGATCAAGTGATCCTCATCGAGTTTCTGGATGAGCCAGTTGAGCGCAAAGCCTTTGCCCCGCTTTTCCTGATCGAAACGCTCATAAACATTCACCCAGCCGGAAGCGCGTGCCAACTCAGCAGTAGGGTCTGTACAATTGTCGGCCACTACATAAACCGCGTAATGCTCTTTTGGATAGCTCAGGCAGGCGAGGCTTTCGAGCAACTGACCAAGCACAGTTATCTCATTATGGGCAGGAATGAGAATAGCGAAACTGGCATACTGAGGAGTAGATGAAAGTGCGATGGACCTCTTTTTGAGCCGTCTTGCAGCCAGAATCGCAGAAATTGACAAAATGCTTAGATATAAAACGGGTAGCACAATCACTATCTCTATACCCAGAAGCAGCCATTTAAATGTTTGCAGCACTAACATGCCTATTCCCTCTCCAGCAAGTGTATTTCGAGCGCTTGCAGCAGTAGTGTACCGCAGTGAGTCCAACTGTACTTTGTTTCGACCAACGCTCTCCCAGCATTTCCAAGTGCGGTTCGCATTGCTTGATTATTCAAAAGTTTTATCACTGCCAGCGCAAATTGTTCGGGTCGGTCGGCCACTATCAGGTGCTTTCCGTCCTCAACGGCCAAACCTTCACATCCTATGCTGGTGGAAACGACAGCTCGTTTCATCGCAAGGGCTTCCAGTATTTTCAGGCGCGTACCGCTGCCGACCTGCAAGGGAGCAATGACGACACTCGATACTGCGAGGTAGGGATGTACCTCTGGAACGGTGCCTGTAACTGTAATCCCTGGTAGTTCAGCTAATCTTTTTATCTCTGCCGGTGGATTTTTACCTACGATTTGCCAGGTTGCGTCTGGTATTTGCTGCTGGATAAGGGGCCAGCATTTTCTTGCAAAAAAGAGAACGGCATCAATGTTGGGGAAGTAATCCATGGTGCCTGTAAAGATCATTTGGTGCGAAACTTCTTGTGAAGCATTATGTTGTACGAATGTATCAATATCTACTCCGTTTGGTATAACCTCGATCTGTTTCTCTGATAGTAGATTTCTCAGAATATTATGTTCTCGTTCGCTCGTTACCAGCACAGTATCGGCTTGCCAGCAACGTTCTATTTCTCCTTGTTTTAGGAGACGACTTTCGCGCCAGTTATACCACTTGCGTATTGGAGCTTTCTCATGCTTATAGGTACGCTCTAATAATTCGTATTCGATATTATGCTGATCAATGATAGTTTTCGTTCCTTCGGGGAGTTGGTAACCGGCCACCAGCACGCTCTCAAAAAGCGCCAGGTCGAAACGGCTAAGCGAACTAATAGCATCAAGAGCGTGCTGCATTTCAGGTACGACGAACAGGTTTAGAAAGTATGACTTGCCACGAATAGCGTTAAGTAACTGGAT
>DAHVFL010000019.1 GCA_027316975.1 Chloroflexota bacterium
ATATAGACCGTGGCACCGGGCAGGTGCATATTCGCCGCTTCATGGCGGTGGATGACTGCGGCACCATCATCAACCCCATGATCGTTGAGGGACAGATCCATGGCGGCTTAACGCAAGGGCTCGCCCCGGCAATGTACGAGGAGCTGTCTTACGACGAGGATGGCAACGTGCAGGGCAGCAACTTCCAGGACTACCTCATCCCAACGTCGATGGAGACCCCGCGCTGGGAGACCGACCGCACGGTAACGCCTTCACCTCATCACCCCATCGGAGCCAAAGGGGTCGGTGAATCGTCAACGGTGGGCGCGCCACAGGCCATCGTCAATGCGGTTGTGGATGCACTCGCTCATCTGGGCGTGCGCCACATCGATATTCCCCTTACCCCCTCGAAGGTGTGGAAAGTTCTCAACGAACACGGCGTGGCAGGGGATTAATCATTGAGAGTGAGGATGATATGCAGAGCTTGTTCTGCATATCATCCTCACTCTCAATATTTGGCCCAGGGGGGATACTATGAACGATGCACTGCTTGAACTTGCATATAGATTGACAAAGGCTGCTGAACCGTTTGTGCTTGCAACCGTTGTATGGTGCGAGCGACCCACGTCGACTAAACCGGGCGCGCGCGCTATTATTCAGGCCGATGGCACCATAACGGGCTGGATTGGCGGGAGTTGCGCTCAACCCGTGGTGATTCGCGAGGCGCAGCGCATCTTGCGCGAAGGCGATGCTGCGTATCTGCTGCGGCTTGGAACTTCAGAGACGGCGCTGGAGCGAGACGATGTGCGCGTGTTTCCTATGAGTTGCGCCAGCGGCGGCTTGCTGGATATCTTTATGGAACCACATATACCTTTACCTCAACTGGCCCTGATCGGCGATTCACCCATAATCAGCGCCTTGAAAAGCCTGGCGGAAATCGTTGGTTTCTGGGTGACGCAGCTTACATCCTCTGACCTCAGTCAGTTGTCCATCGATGAACATACCTCAATCGTTGTTGCTACGCATGGCTATTATGATGAAGACGTGTTGGAACAGGCATTGCGCAGTCCGGCAACCTATGTTGGTATGGTGGGAAGCCGCAAGCGCGCTGCTACCTGTCGCGACTACCTTCGAGCGTCTGGATTGACGGAGCAGCAGATTGCCCGTCTGAGAGTGCCTGTCGGACTGGACATTGGCGCGGTGACGCCTGCCGAAATTGCTGCCAGCATTCTGGCCGAACTTGTGCAGGCGCGACACTCGATGCAACAGACCAGCATAGAGCAAATGGCGCCTCTGGAAGAACAGGCGCGCATCGCTCACCCCGAACAAGATAGCAACACTGCTCTTGATCCTGTGTGTGGTATGATGGTAGAAATCGCCACCGCCCGGCATCACAGCGTGATGGATGGGCAAGACTTTTATTTCTGCTGTCCTGCCTGCAAGCGGCTGTTTGAACGCAATCCGCAGGAATATCTGGTGAAGAATGAAAGGTAGTACGATTCATGGAGTTTTCTGGCACACAAACCATTGTCGCGCCTATTGAAAAGGTGTGGGCCTTTTTAGAGGATGTCAATAATGTCGCGGCCTGCGCTCCCGGCTTCCAGAGTATGGAAGTATTGGGCGAGGAACACTGGAAAGCAGTGGTTGCCGTGGGCGTCGGAGCAGTAAAAGCCAAATTTACGATGGATGTGACACGCCCGGAATTGCACCAACCAGAGCATATGGTGGTCAAAGGGCGCGGCAAGGCTCCAGGCAGCGCGGTTGACATGAGCGGCGACATGCATCTCACCGCGCTTGATAGCGAGCAGACGCAGATGGACTGGAAGGCCAGCGTGGTTGTCAGTGGCACCATAGCAAGCGTGGGAGCGCGGCTCCTGCAAGGTGTGGCTGAACGACTGACAGGCCAGTTCTTTGACTGTCTGAAATCCAGGTTGCAAGCGGAAGAGGCTGGCACGGCCACCACTGGCAGTTAGAAGAAGTTGGTAGTATGGAAAAGGCTGTCGAACGCTGGCAAGCCATCATTGATGCTCGCGCTACACAAATGGACGCGGCATACGCGGAACTGGGGCGCAGCAGCGCTGGTTATTGGGATCGCCGCGCGCGTCGCTACCACGATTCGACGAAAAATACAGTTGCAAGTGATCCCTTCTTTAACAAACTTCGTTCTGTCGTCACGCCACAAACCAGCGTGCTTGATGTTGGCTCGGGTAGTGGCCGCTTTGCCCTCGCGCTTGCCCCTCTGGTGAAGCAGGTTATCGCTGTTGAACCTGATGCGGCCATGTTGGATTATCTGAGCCAGGATGCCCACACTCTGAACCTCTCCAATATTTCGTATAGCCGCAATACGTGGCTGGATGCCCCCTATGATCTGCACGCTGACATTGTGATCTGTAGTCACGTCCTCTATCCTATCCGCGATATAGTACCTTTTCTGGCAAAGCTCCAACACGCGGCGAGGCAGAAGTGCTATATTTACATGCGCGCAACTCCTATTGATGCGTTGACTGCCCACCTGTGGAAGCATTTTCATGGCGACGAGCGCTTCTATCCTCCCTGCTACATCCACGCATTGGATGTTTTGTACGAGATGGGAATATTTGCGAATGTCGAGATGGTTACTTTGCCGGGGAGCTTGCGCTATCCCTCGCTAGATGACGCAGTTGAGGAACTCACTGAGCTGTTGATTTTGTCTGATGATGAGAAAACACGCGGGGAGTTGCGCGATATGCTTGCAAGTTGGTTAGTTGAACGAGATGGTATGCTGATTCCACCCCCACAAGAGATGGCGTGCGCAATTATATGGTGGACAAGTTAATCCTGATGTGAGGTCACAAATATATCGAACAAAGAAGAGGAATGTCGAATGAAATTGCCTCTCGGGCAGACTGTTACTATCAATGAAATGCAGATGTACTATGTGGCTCATGGACAAGATGAACCGCTTGTATTGCTGCATGGTTACACAGGGTCAAGCGGTGATTGGGAAATGTTCCTGCCTGACCTGGCGAAAGAGCACCGCTTGATTATACCAGACCTGCGCGGACATGGACGGTCTACTAATCCATCGACGACATTCACATTTCGACAGGCGGCGCTCGATGTCTTTGCTTTGCTCGACCTCCTGGGTATAAAGCAGTTCAAGGCGATAGGCATGAGTGGCGGCGGCAATACACTCCTGCATATGGCTACCCAACAACCAGGTCGAGTTGCAGCGATGGCGCTGGCGAGCGCAGCGAGTTACTATCCTGAACAGTCTCGGGCAATCATGCGCACTTACTCAGCGGACAAACTCGCAGACGATGAATGGCGTATCCAGCGCCAGCGTCACCAGCATGGCGACGAGCAGATCCGCGCGCTCTACAGGCACGGGCAGGCCTTCGCTGATGAGTACCATGATTTGAACTTCATTCCTCCGTATCTGGCGACTATTACGGCCCGAACACTAATCGTATCTGGCGACCGTGACCCATTAGTTCCAGTACATATTGCGGTAGAAATGTATAAGGCTATTCCTCACTCGTATCTTTGTATCGTTCCCAGCGGAGAGCATCTCCCTGTTTTCTACAACCTGAGAGAGCCGTTCATCAAGACCGTTATGCCATTTCTACGCGGCGATTGGGAACAACAGTAGACAGTACTTCCTGGTTAGTTCTGGCTGGCGCAGTCGAACAACTGCATTCCAAATCTGCCTTCACCGGGTGGAGGAAATCTGCCATCTGGGAAAGGTGAGTTATTGTCCGGGTTCGAAGACCAGAGGGTTGAGGAGACGACGCTACAGTGTGAACCTACCCACAGGGTAAGATTTTGACTACCCGGGTTGCCAAAACCTCCATTTTTACTTATCTCCTGAACCTGCGATGGCAGATTGTTCAGATCGGGTACGCCTTGTAAGTAAAAGAAACGCACAGTATGATTTGCAATCAGCGTTTGTAGTTGTTGCACGGTAAGAATGGGGTCAGTACCCAGGAAGCCGCCGAGGGCCAGGACTGGTTTGCCCGTTGTCAGGATAAAAGGCTCCGCAATAGTCGCGTTGAGTGTAGCTACGAGAAAACGTGTGTTGCCCTGCTGCGCTTCCAGGTAGTGAATCAATTTGGGATCTGCCGTTTCGTTATTCAAGTCGTTCGTATTGATGCCAAAGGCGTTGGTGCCTGCCGTTGGTGATGGACCCGCGGACGGCAGCGAGCTGCTATTCCCCTGCCATACTGAAAAGACGGACCAGGTGGTAGGCGCGAGCAGCAGTGCCAGTAGGCCTATCGCGATGAAGGGGCTGGTGTTGATATGCCAGCCTGGAAGTAGTATCCCCACAGTCTGCGCGATAGCCACAACGGCGCAGAAGCCCGCGATGATCAGTGCGAGCCAGCCTGCCCAGGCGGGGTAGAAAATCAGAATCCATAATTCACCCACAGCGGTAACGAGCAGGGCTACAGGGAGCAGCCAATGTCGCCTGTCGCCGCGCCGGTAATCTCGCCACATGGAAACCAGTCCAATGCCAACCAGGGCGCAAATGGCTGGAGCGAGCATCGATAGATAATATTGATGAAAGAAACCGGCTACGCTGAAGAACACGTACATGGTAGCTAGCCACGTACCCCACATCACCAGTGATTGCTGGCGCGGGTTCAGGGGGAAACGTATGCGTTCCTGCCATGCCGCAGCTAACAATCCCAGTATGGCTAATGGTATGAGCCAGCCGATTTGCCCACCCAACTGCCTGTTGAACAAGCGGAATAAGCCCGCGTTCCCATTTTCACCCGGCCCGGCAGGCGCGAGGACGCGAGTTGTAGAAGAGGTGCGAGGTCGTGTGGCGTTTTGAACGCCGTTATTTCTTCCGAGGAGACGTTCGAGGCCATTGTACCCGAAGGCCAGTTCTAGCTCAGAGTTTGTCTGGCTGGAACCAACATAGGGTCGCTGTGTTGCCGGAGTGAGGTCAACTGCAACAACCCAGGAAAGCGAGACTACTAGCAGAACGAGCGCGGCCAGCAGTAGATGCAAGATGCGTTTGCGCCAGCTTAGAGGCGCGCCGAGCAAGTATGCCAGCCCGAAAGCCGGAATGACCAGGTATGCCTGAAGTGTCTTGATATTGAAGCCTACCCCAACGAGTAGCGCGGTCAGCAGCAGCCAGCGCAATCTCCCCTTTTCGACAGCAAGGCTGACCGTCCAGCTTGCCAGCAACAGCGTCAAGACTAACAGGCTGTCAATCGTATTGTTGCGATTGGTGACAACGCTGATGGGGCTGATTGCCAGAGCCAGGGCGGCGATCAATCCCGCCTCTGGTCCGAAACGGCGGCGCACCAGGTAGTACAGCAGCCCGACTGAAAGCACACCAGCAATGGCTTCTGGCAGCAAGATGCTCAATCCGCTAAAGCCAAAGATTTTCGCGCTGGCAGCCTGTATCCAGAATCCGACCGGAGGCTTATCAATGCTCACGAAGCCGCCAGGATCGAAGGAGACAAAGAAAAAAGTATGCCAGTTAGCCAGCATACTTTTTACGGCAGCAGCATAGTAGGCGTTGGCGTATCCCTCTTGATTGAGTTTGTACATGTTCAAGAACGCAGAAATGAGAATGATCACGCCCTGCGCGATGCGGTGCCACAATAACGCCGGGTGCGTTTCACTGCTCTGTGCTACCTCATTCGATGCCTTCTGGTTTGCTAAATCTGGTAATATCACCGTATGTCTCCGGGTGCATTTGATTCCCTGGTATTTGTCTGTTTTCAGTGTCCAGTATAACCGAAGAGTCGTTACCTCCACAAGAAACCGCGCTCGTTCAGCGACGTTTTCATTAGCCGTTTCCGCTTCACCGTCAAATACATACTAATGCCAGCTACAACCACGCGGTTGTAGCTGGCATTAGTATCGAGGCATGGTATTAGACGATGGACTTTTCCAGCTTTTCAAAGAAGGTTTTGAGGGAGTTCCTGGTGATGCCCTGACCAATAGGATTATTGGCGATGGCGATAGGTCCTTCGAGTTCGGCGTTGGCATCATAGGTCAGCAGAGCGCCGTCGGCCTCGTCGGCAATGCTGATCTGGCTGGTGGCGTTGACGGAACCGCCTCTGCCCTGGCGTTTCACTTCCAGCACGAGCAGATTGGGGTCCTGGCGCTGGGCCATACGTATGATAACACCATACGGCCCCTTGAGTCCCGGCAGGGGAGTGGAGATATTCGCTTTGATGCGTGTTGGGTCGAGCAGTTCGACCGAATTGCAACCGGGAATGCAGTTCTGCAATACACCTGGATTGAGAATAGCGTTAAACACTTGCCAGCTATTGGCCTTAAATTTGTGCGTGCCGTTTAGTTTCATGTAACCCTTCCTCCAAATACTGTATTCTGGTCTTGACTCATCTTCTTTGTGACGAGGCCAGTTTTATTGCGGCTAATTCACGAACTGTATTGTAGCGGTATTGCGGTCTTCTTTCAAGCGGAGGGTAATTTTCTACCTAAACTTCCTATAGGGCATGGGCATTTAACCCGGTTGTGCCAATCGTGCGTGGGAATTCTTTCTCTACGGCAGGGTTGCGTTTCTTCTCACTTTTGCGCCTCAATGATAAACCAAATGTGCTATGTACCCATGAGGATTGTAGCTCCTATGCTATACTGCTTCTAGCTGCACCAGTGAATTTCATTGATGGATAGAAACAAGAGATGGTACCGTAGTTTACATTTGGGAGTGCATGATGATAGGTCATGATGAACGAGACGAACAGGATCAGCAGCGATGGCACGCGCGTTTTGCCAGAGAAAGACAGGGGCTTTCTGTTTCGGTGAATGAAACATTAGCCGAACCGCACCTGTTAGATGATTTCGATGAAGAATTGCACGATGAACGTGAGTCGATACCGCAAACGCCGCAAACGTTGCTCATCGCCCCTCGTTTAAGCTTGCAGTCCAAAGAGATGCCCGCAGTACATATAGTGCCGGATAAACTGGTCAAACCTCTGCGCGTTGCTCCAGCGCCTGAAACAAATCATATCGAGGTGCCACCTGTCCCGCCAAAGAAGAAACGATTGGCAGGGCGTAATACAAAAGTTCATTTGCAGGCTGTGCCGAAAACGGAGAAACGGATCGCGAAAAAAATGGCTTCATCCCCAGGCATCATTGATTCGACCATCGTAGAGCAGGTTATGCCTGATAATGATCTCTCGCTTCCCGGTACTCGCATGAATGAGCATGTGACGGAGAGGCCTATCGCCGTATCACTGAAAAAAGATGAGAGATTCGCGCGCGAAAAGCTGGCCGGTGCGGGTCAGATTCTTCAAGGGCAATCCGAGATTACCATCGAAAATTCGCATGTGTCTACCTCGAGCGTAGTGATGGTGAATTTGCTCGGCAATCCCGGTCCCGTAGTAGTACAGTACTACACGTTGCTCCCCGATCATGGTTTCAAGGTTCATTTGAGCGCGCCTGTTTCTGCTAACACGCCGTTCAACTACGTGATTTTGCTGGGAGAATTGTTTTAGAGTTGGCCTTCAACCTCTTGTTTTAAGCGGCGGAAAAATTCTTCCATAAATGTGAAGCGTTCGCGGGCCAGTTCGCGCCCGGTGGCGGTTGTCATGCGGTCGGGCAGATTGCCGAAGAGGAGTTGAAATTCGATGCTGGGCGAATAATCTGGACGCCGTCGAAGCTGGCGAACTACTGCCGGGACAACCGGCTCCACGATCTCATCTGGCACCGGTGAATAGACCTTTTGATTGTAGCGACCTGTAATCATGTAGAGGCGTCCAACGCCGGTCGCCCCCAGACAATCAATTTTATCGGCGTCATAAAGAATGCGCCCTTCGAGGGTTTGCGGGGGAACTCCGCCAGTCATGCGATGTTCGCGAATGGCCTGTTGCGCGGCTGGAATGGATGCCTGGGGAAATCGGGTATTCTGGAGAAGTTCTGCGGCCATGGCAGCGCCGATGAGGGCATGATCTCCACCATACCGCAGTTCGCGCGCCTGTCCGATGTCGTGCAGCGCCACTGCCGCCCAGATAGTCGGCAGGTCGCCGCCTTCACGCGCCGAGATGGTGTCTGCCAGCGCCATCACTCGCGCCAGGTGATCGAAATCATGAGCGGCATCTTCGCTGCCCTCGCGCTCCATCGTCTCCTGTGCGAGTACCAGCAGCCAGTTTCTAAGCGTGTGCAATTGGTTCTGTACCTTCCAGCGCGGGTAGGGTAAAAATGAAACGGCTCCCTTTACCAAATATCTCACCACTCTCAGCGTGAATTTTCCCGCCATATAATTGAAGCAACTGGGCGACCAGGAAGAGTCCCAGCCCGACGCCTTTGGCATTACTGTGGGAGGTATTAGGAGCGCGGTAAAACCGCTCGAACAATCGAGGGAGAGCTTCGGGAGGTATGCCAATACCTTTATCATCCACACACACTTCGATGACGTGTTTCCGTTCGCTGTTTACACAATGGCGCATCCCTAGAGTTATGGGACCGCCGAATGGACTATACTTTATGGCATTCTCGATCAGGTTCGCGATGACCTGGCGCAAACGCGCGCTATCACCCTTGACCAGGTAGGGACGGTCGCACGGCTCGATGATACAGGTGATAGTGTGGTCCGAGGTGGTCGAACGACTCTCGATAATCACCTGCTGCGCAATTTCCGCCAGGTCTACAGTAACCGGAGAGCTTAGAGTCAACTGACCATTTGCGATTTGTGACGCCTCGAGGAATGTCTCAACGACACCCGTCAGATAGCGTGCCTGTTCTCCTATGATACCGAGGTTTGCTGTCGCTTTCGATAACACAGCCTGGCCCGCCTCCCCTTGCTGCTTTTGAAGATGGCCCAAATTTTTCGCGATCAACTGGCTTTGCGCCAGGATAACAGTGAGCGGTGTGCGAAACTCATGCGCGGTAATAGCCATGAAATCATCTTTGCTCTCGTTAGCCTCGCGGAGCGCGGCTTCGCTGTTACGAGCGGCAAAGGCTTCCTGTTGCCAGAGCGCCTGATCGACCGCCAATCCTGCCAGTTGCGCGATGCCTTCAAGCACAGCGATATCCCAGATACTAAATTCATAGCGCTCTTGCTGACTGGTTTCTGGCGGCGTAGCGCTACTATCGGCGTTGGGGCGAGGCATCGACCGGTCCAGGAGTATGAGACCATGCACTCGCTTATTATGTTTGATAGGAGCAGCCAGCACCAATATATGACCGAACGGATTGGGTTGGTCGGGCCATTGCTCTGCGCTTATCATGGTTGCGTGACCATCCATAATCTGGGAGAAAAAACCATGATAGCCGTCGGGGTTGGGTTCAAGCCAGACCTGCTGATCTTTCAGCCAGTGTTCTTCGCCTTCCTTGCTAAATCCGATGGTGAACAGGGGAACGAATTTTTTTTGTTGTTCTTCGAAGATTTGCACCGCGCCCTGTTCGCAATTGAGGGTGGTCAAGGTGCGTTCCAGCACAGTGCGCAAAATGGCATTGACATCTGTGACGCCTGAAACAGATTCTGCCACGTGCAGCATGGTATCGAGGGCCTGGCGAATGCGTTGTTCCGCTCGTATAGGCTCACTGACATCGCGGAAGGCGCTCACCACCCCGATCTGTTTTTCCTGGCTATCATACATAGGAGCAATGTTAATCTCAAGGATACGTTCGTCGCCATCGGCGCGGCGTGTGACGAAGCGTTCGGCGCGGATGCGTTCGCCGCGCAGCGCGCGCGTGAGCGGGAACTGGTCATCCGCCATAGGCCGACCGTCAACAGTATAGGTTGGGTAGCGTCTCAAAAAGGCGCTCAGGTGATTCTTATAGTTTTTGGGCATACCCAGAAAGTGCGACGCGGCGTTATTGAGAATCATTACATTGCCCTGCATATCGGTCACGGTAATACCTTCGGTCATAGCGTGAAAGATAGCATCAAGGGTGGTGGCGCGCCCGGTGGCCTTTACTGCGGACTCGCGCACCGCGGCAAGCAGTCGAAATTTTTCGACTGCCAGGGCGCATTGAGCGGCGATATCCTGAGCATATGCTATCTGACCTCCTGTTGGCTGAAACGTATGTGTATCATAGTTGACGAAAGCCAATCCGATGCATCTATCTGGCGTATTCGGGCGCGTCTCATTGACAACACGCTGATTTGGTGCGCTTGCCCTTACAATCATTGGAACAATGATGGTGTTGCGTAATCCTACCTGGCGGTAAAAGAGGATTTCTTCTCCTTCGATTTCTTCTTCTTTGACATAGAATGTCTGCCCGCTAATGGCGGCGTGGTGACAATTGGGGAGATGCGCCAGCTGCATTTCTCCCTTCACGTTGGGCGGCGTATATCCGTAGTCACTGCTTACCAGGCGCAGTTCGTCGCCTTCAATGAGCGCGATCGCGCCACTGTCAGCGCCCAGTGCGTGTACCAGGTTATCCATGGCTATCCTGAAAACAGTGGCGAGGTCTTCGCTGGCATTGACAGCCAGGGCCACCTGGTAGATGGAACGCACGCGCTCGATGAGGCGCTCCGCTCGTTGGCGTTCCGCCTGCGCTTGTTGGTACAACCGCGCATTGTCGATGGCGACTGCTGCCTGCTGTCCAATGGCGCGGGCCAGTTGCCGTTGTTTTGGCGTAAACGAACGTGATTGCGCGGGATCATCCAGGGAAAGCATACCGACTGGCCGCCCTTCGCGAATGAGGGCGACAAGTAACATCGAGCGCACCAGGAAGGTTTCGGCCAGATTCTTCATAGTAGGTTCTGCCCGTAAATCCTCCAGGTATAGCATGCCTCCCGATTGCAACAGGCGCTGTACCGCCGGGTCATCAACCGGCAATGAACTGCGGTACCAGATAGCATCAGCCGCCCTGATGGTCTTTTGATCCAGTAAGTGCGCCACAAGGTGGTATGTCTGCGGACGTAAGGTGCCTCGCGCATCTTCCAGCAGCCACACGGTACAACGTTTCACTTCGCATACCTCGGTTGTGCGCTTTGCCAGCACCTGCAATATGTGTTGAAGGTCAAGAGAAGACGCAAGCAGTTCTGCCAGTTCGCGCAATATCTCGCTTTCGCGCAAGGCGTCCTGCAGGCGAATATGCTCCTCTGGATCAGGCGCGGAGTGTTGATCGGCTAACATATGCTGGACCTCGTTATTGCTTGCAAGTAAGTGCGTACCGGCGGTATGAGAAGTTCATTTACTCTAAACCTGGTGGTGATCTAACTTTGTTAAGTAGGAGTGGAGACATCACTGGAGAAGGTACATAAGCTACTATCACTCTTGGAATTGCTAGCCTGTGTTTTCTCTTGCACGAAGTGTAGCAGATGAGTACGCTTTACGTCAAGCTAAAAGGGACTTTCAGGTACAATGCCGACTCCTGATAGTATCCCGAAAAGTGAAGTGATATAATCAGGTTGCACAATGAAGCATACTTAAGAAGGAATGCAGCAATGGCTCTCAGTATTGGCGTTGCCCGCCATGGGCAAGCATGGAAAACGTGTATGATGGAACAAGGACAGCGCGTTGAGCAACGCGCTTTTGAAAATACGATGCACACCCTGTCCTATCTAACACATACCTGCGACCAGTATCCCGAAATGACGCTTGCCATTTCCCTGGCTTGCGAAACACCTTTTCTGGCGTTAGGTGACGCGACTGAGCAGCAGTGGGAGGCCACTCTGACTTTTCCTTTCAACGATTGGACAACCTCGGAAGCCAGTGAATTTCTTATCGCCATAAAAGAGAGTAACCTGCACAGTTATCTGATACCTTCCATGCGCTACTTGCCCGGTATCCCTTTGTACCGCAGGTTATCGCCCCGCTCTGCGGGAAGTTCAAATGATGTGTGCGTCGTTGCCGCGCTTCTCTCTCGATTAAGAGAGCGAGAGGCAACATGGTCTGAGATGCAATTGTTTTGTGTTCAGATCAACCGCCAGTTTAAGAGTATTCAGGCGTTGGAAGATGGCTGTATTGTCAATAGTATGGCGACTGAGGTACCTTCCGGCGTGCAAGATGAGCGCATGGGGACAGAATACGAAAAGGCCTTATGGGAAGGGCTGACGCAGGATATAGCCGGGTTGATGGCCATCCACCATATTGAAGATATCGTCGCGCTGGGCGACTTTCAGGATGCGTTCATTGACCATTTTGCCGAAAACTATCAGGTGTACCTGTTTCCTTCCAGCGGGGCCGATACACCAGGATGCGAATGCGCACTGGGCGCGGCTGTACTTGCCGGGGGTCTCTTTCAGACAGGCCCGGCATGTGAGGTCGTCGAACGATTGAGTATACGTGAAGCTTCTGTAAAGCATACTACTGTGACTTCGGATGAGTTCAAAACCACCACCTAAGACGCCCGGCATTGCATCGTTGCTCTGGGACATAGTGCGACTGAGCGCGAAAGCCTTGTGGGGCAGTCGCGTCAATCCCATGCGACCTCTGGTGGAACGACAACAGGCGCTGGCCGTGTTAGGTCTGCCACCCGATGCAACTCATCAGCAGATAAAGCGCCGTTATCGCGAACTTGCCAAAAAATATCATCCTGATCGGGGTGGTGACCAAAAAGAAATGCGACGTATCATCGCCGCATACCAGTTGCTTATAAAAAGTTCGCCTTTGTAAACGTATGAGAAGTTATTCTTTCGAGTTTCTTTCCTCTTCGTCGCTCGTTGCTTGAAACTGCGATGGTACATTGGCAAGCCGCAAGGCTTTTTCCAGTTCTATATTCCCCGCTCGATCATCCCCCTGTTTGATCAGATACGCGCCCAGCATCTTGTGGACGCGGATTTTCGCGCCCAGGCGATCCGTGCGCTCCAATTCTGCCAGCGCCTGTCGAAAGGCAGCGACTGCTTCGGGATTGTTGCCCGCCGCCAGTATTTGTCCTTTTGTCATGTAGGCATCGGCGCGTCTGAGAATGTAACTGGCTTCTCCAGCTTTCAATGCTGTGTCAATATACTCCATTGCGCTTACGCACTGTTTAGCATCTAATTCGACGCTTGCCAGGTAGCACGCGGCGGCGGAGACGATATTTGCCCGCTCTTTAAGGCTATAGCGTTTCACTTTTTCCGCGATGGTGGGCGACCTATCTTGTTCAGTCCCGTCCAGTGTTGGAGACCAGTCTTCCAGTACCTTTTTGAGCCGCACACGGGCCGCGTTGAGGTTCTCCATCGCCTGCTCTATCAGCGCTATCTGACAATTCATAAGCGCGCTGCGGGACAGTTCGTTGATCGTGTTATAGAGGGTGCAGGCATTTTCGGCGTAGCTAAGAGACTGCTGCATCAATGATAGAAAAGCTTTTTTCGCCTCTTGATCTTGCCGGTTGTCGTTTTCTGCTTCATTCCAGAGTTTATATGCCTGTTCATAAAGTACAAGCGACATGCCCCATTGCGCCTCGGCAACCAGACGCAAGGGAGTAGCCGTATTCATATATGAACGCGCATCCTGGAACTGTTTGTAAGCCGTAGCATACTGACCGAGTTCCCTCGACGACGCCGCCAGGTGCAGGCGTAGCAAAAGCGCTTCCATTTGCTGATCGGGCGGTACGTAATCGGGTAATATCGAAAATGCCGAGCGAAATTCTTGTTGGGCTGCCAGAAACTCGCGCATGTTAAAGTAGCACTGGCCCCTTAACGCTATGATGCGCCAGCGCAAAGTTTCCGATGCATGTGATAACTGTAGATTTTGCAACTGCTCAAGCGCGCGCAGGGGATGTTTCATTTCCAAAAGTTGGGTTGCGAGTACACGTTTCTCTTCGATCTTCTGGAATTGCTGTGTTTCAGCCTCGGACTCGCGATGCAGCTGCGCTAATTGTGAAAGCTCCTCCATCGGCAAGTGCAATTGCTCAGCAAGATATTTGAGACTATCTGCTGAGGGTTCTATTTTATTGCGCTCGATTTGTGATATGAGACTGGTGCTATATTCTGTACCGGCTACCTCGGCCAGAGAAAGTCCCTGCGTCTGGCGCGCGGCTCGTATTCTTCCGCCCAGGGTATCCGGGGACACCGCTTTAAGTGGACGTGGCATTGTTCAAAAAAACCTTCCCGTCCGAAAGGCTTTTTACGTCTCTCGGAATATGGACTTGCAGTGAGTATATGTTGACATAATACATATGAAACACACTGAATAGAGAAAACACATCATAGAATACTATCATGTCATATACGTTTGCTCGTATGCTTAGTTGCAACGAATTGAAATGAATTTCCACATGTATTTTACCCGAGTTATGAAGTGGCTCTTAACATTTTGTTTTTTAATGAGAAAAGTTTCTGTTAAGGATAGCACATGCAACAAGAGAAATCTATCGGTATTTGTACTGCCATTTTACCTCTTCATCACCTGTATGTCTAGAGCATATTAAATAAATAAATGGAATTAGAAAAATGAGAAGAAGTGTGCCTCGTTTTACATTGCGCGAAACGGTGAGCATCGGTACATAGAACATATGCCCTATTTCCTATTGACAGGAAGAATAGAACACTGTATGCTGAAGACACACAAATAGCCAGGTGAAGAGAGGAATCAGGAGTATGGCACGGTCCGCCAGGGTATCCGCGGTGACGCAAGAAGATGTGGAGTTGAATGGTCAGCTTTCGTTATTCTCTGCCAGCGCGAAGAAACCCGATGTAGAAAGTACAGTGAAACAGGAAGCCGCACCTGTCAGGAATGATACTGCTAAGCCGGTGGGAAAAACTAAGAAGTCAACTCATATAAATTATTCAGCCGCGGATATCCAGGTGCTTGAGGGCATCGCGGCAATACGGCATCGTCCAGGTATGTATATCGGCTCAACGTCCGCCACAGGCTTATTGCACCTGATCTGGGAAGCGCTAGACAACGCTGTTGACGAAGCGGTGGCCGGGTATGGCAAAAATATCTGGGTGAGCCTTGACCGTGAAGGCTGGGTGACGGTGCGAGACGAGGCGCGCGGGATGCCGTTCGATATGATGTTGTACCAGGGCGAGTATTTGCCTGCCGCGACGGTCATTTTAACAGTGCCGCATTCCGGCGGTAAATTTGAGGAGGGCGTCTACAAGACGGCGGGTGGACTGCACGGCGTAGGTTCAACCGTAATCAATGCGCTTTCTGAGAAGCTAGAAGTGACCATCTGGAAAGACGGGCAGGAGTTCCGGCAGGTATTCAGTCGTGGCACAGCGCTGCCACATGAATTGTTGTTATGCGATCCGAAGCTGCATGGTACGCGCCTGCGCTGGTTATATGATCGCAGTATCTTTGATACAGATGCCTACTATACGCTCGAAGCCATTGAAAGCCGCCTGAAGGCCTCCGCCTATCTCAATCGCGGCGTGAGCTTTCACCTGGATGCCTGGGATGACGATGCAGAGCAGCAGGTGCAGCGCGTCTATTTCTCGCGTGAGGGGCTGCCGGATTATGCGCGCGAACTGGCGACCGGCACCAATCCGCCTCTTTTCAAACAGGTGATTGGTATTGCCAAAGATAAAGACGCCGTGCAGGTGGAGGTTGCGCTGCAACCCACCAGCGGCTACAAGATCACCATGTACAGCTATGCCAACGCCGTGCGCACTCGCGATGGCGGCGTGCATGAGACGGGCTTCAAGGCCGCACTGACCAAAGTGGTCAACGATTATGCGCTCAAATGGGGCGTGATTAAGAGCCGCGAGAAAGACGGCTTCAAGCCCGAAGTGATCCAGCAGGGGTTGAACGTGGTTATTTCGGTGAAACTCGTCAACCCGCAGTTTCAGGGACAGACCAAAGATCGTTTGAACAATGCGCCCGTCGAAGGGATCGTGCGTTCGGTTGTTGACGAGGGTCTGAAAGAGTGGTTTGAACGCAATGCTGCCGTCGGAAAAGACTGGCTCAAGCGCATCCTGCAAATGCAGAAGGCGCGTAACGAGGCGCAACTGGTAGAAGAACTGGCACGCGCTGGCAACAAGAAAAACGGCGAGTTGATCGACACCTCGCTCTCGAAGAAATTCTTGCGCTGCAATACCAACGATCCCTCACGCGCCGAACTGTTCATCGTTGAAGGAGACTCCGCAGGCGGTAGCGCTGGTCAGGGGCGTTTCTCCGATTTCCAGGCCATCTTGAAGCTCAAAGGCAAGCCGCTCAACGTGGCGAAGGCTGATTTGAAACGTATCGTCGAAAATGAAGAGATACGCACCATCATCAACGTGCTGGGAACCGGCACGCGCGACTCCTTTGACCTCTCTCGCCTGAAGTTCCACCGCGTGATTATTGCCACCGATGCCGATGTGGATGGCCTGCATATCCAGTGTCTCTTGCTTACGCTCTTTTACCAGGAGTTTAGCGATCTGATAGAACGCGGGCATGTCTTCATTGCCTGCCCTCCGTTATACTCGGTCAAATACAGGGGCAAGCTGACCTGGCTGTTGGACGATGAGGCGCGTTTGCAATTCCTGAAAACGCGGCCAGATGCCCAGGAGCTGGAGTTCAAACGCTTCAAGGGTCTGGGCGAAATGAATGCGCGAGAATTGCGCGAGACCATGTTCGAGCCGTCGCATCGCACCCTCAAGCGCGTTACGATGGAAGATGGCGTGCTGGCAGCCAGGCTGGTCGGTGAACTAATGGAAGACGAAAATGCCGAGGCTCGCCGGGTCTTCCTGGCGGAACATGCGCGCAAGATTAAGGAACTGGACGTGTAATAAGATATGGCTCGAAACATAGAAACCTCGACGGAAGTTGGCACGATCCGCGAAGAAGAATTTTCTGTCATCATCTCCCAGGCTTTTGCTACCTATGGCCTGTCAGTTGTGACTGATCGCGCTTTACCCGACGCGCGCGACGGCCTGAAACCGGTGCAGCGACGCATCCTGGCCGGGATGCGCAATGCGCGCTTTCTCTCTACTCACACTACGGTAAAAAGCGCGGAAGTGGTTGGTCTTATTCTTGGTAACTATCACCCACACGGCGATGCCTCGGTCTATGATGCAGCCGTGCGCCTGGCCCAACCATTTACGCTGCGGTATCCGCTCATAGAGGGGCAGGGCAATATGGGCAGCGAAGATGGCGACGCGCCAGCCGCCTATCGTTATACCGAAATGCGCCTTTCGCCCCTGGCTGAAGCCTTGATGGCGGATATGGAACGCGAAACGGTGCCTCTGCATCCGACCTACAAACAGGACCCAAAAGTGCAGGAACCCGATTATCTGCCAGGCCGCATCCCGCCCGTTGTCAATCCATCGAGCGGTATCGCTGTCGGTCTCTCCACCAACATCCCACCGCATAACCTGACCGAAGTGCTGCGCGCCTGCATCGCCCTGCTAGATCGTCCAACCATGAGCATTGAACAACTCATGACCTACATTCAGGGGCCGGACTTCTGCCAGGGCGGGCGTATCATGGGTGTCGAGGGCATTAAAGATTACCTGACAACGGGCAAGGGGCGTATCATTGTGCGAGCCGAGGTGCGCCTGGAAGAGACCCCGCGCAACCGCTCGCTGGTGGTGACGCAGATCCCGCCCATTGGCCGCGATAAAGTCAAAGCCTCGATTGTCAAAGCCATCAATGCGCGTAAGCTTGAAGGTCTGTTGCCTGACCTGCGCGACGAGAGCGATACCGAAAAGGGAACGCGCATCGTGCTGGAATTGCGCAAAGATGCCGATGCCGCGCAGACCCTTTCACAGCTTTTCGCTGAAACGGACTTGCAGATTGCGCAATCGTTCCAGATGGTCTTCCTGTTCGGTGAGCCAATGCTGGCCGCTCGCCACCCCAAACAGGTTGGAATGCTGGAACTGCTCAATTACTGGAACACCCATCAGGTAGATGTCATCACGCGCCGCGCCCAGTTTGACCTGCGTAAGGCGCGCGAACGCCTGCACGTCGTGGAGGGTTTGATAATCGGCGCAACTCACGCTGATCGTATCGTGAAGATCTTCCAGCAGGCTGAAGATCGCGCCGAGGCCCGTAAAAAGATTGAGACGACCTATAAGTTGACACCCGCGCAATCGGAAGTAATTGCTTCTATGACGCTGGCCCAGGTGACGCGCCTGGATGCCAGTAAATACGCCAGAGAAAAAGAAGAACTACAGGCCCGTATCAGCGAACTGGAGCATCTCCTGGCAAATCGTGACGCTTTGATCGCTATGCTCAAGAAGGAAATGCAGCAACTTATCAAGCAGTTTGGCGATGAGCGCCGCACCGTTATCGAAATCGAGGGGCAGGCCAACGCGCCCGTTACCGAGGTTACCCGTTTGCACGAACGCGAACCAATGGCGCTTGCTTATACGCGCTCTGGAGCGATCAAGGCGCTGCCTGTCGATACCTACACGCCTAAAGGCAAAAATGGTGATGCGTCCTATACACCCGTGCGCGGCGATGAACAGCTGCGCCAGGTTATGCTCTCCACATCGCAGGATTATGTGTTGTGCGTCTGCTCCACAGGGCGCGTGTTCCAGATTGCGGCCCATCGCATTCCGCAGGGTACTCGTCCGTCGAAAGGCGAACCTCTGCGCAAATTGCTATCGCTGGCCCAGGGCGAAGAAGTGTTGACGTTGTTGCCATTAGAGGCTTTTGACGAAGACCGCTATCTTGTCACGTTCAGCAGGTTGGGCAAAGTCAAAAAATCTCCCTTGAGCGACTACAAAACGGCTGACAGCAACGGTGTGCAAGATATGAAACTTGCGGAGGGCGATGGCGTTGTTGCCACTCTCATTTCGAGCGGACAGGGCGAATACTTTGTGACGACCGATAACGCGCAAACGCTGCGTTTCAGCGACGAAAATCTACGCGCGCAGGGACGAGTTGGTCAGGGTGTGGCCGGCATAACGCTTGCTCCAAATGCCAGGGTGGTTAGCGCGGCTTTCCTGGATAGCGAGGAGGAGAATACAGCCAGCAATCCGTTAAGCCTGTTTGTGCTGACTGAAAGTGGCCTTGCCAAGAAGGTCCCTCTTAGTCAATATCCGGCGAAGGGCCGCGCCACGGGCGGCGTTGTGACAACCGAACTGGTCGGCAAAGATAAAGTATTGTGCGCCAGCATCATCAACGAACGCCAGCACCTCCTGATTATTACCAACAGCGATGGCAACGAATCGGTCAACGTTGTGAAAGCGTCCGAGATCAAGATGTTCTCACGCTCCAGAAAAGGCATGCCGCTTGTCAAGGGTCTCATCGCCGGCGTCGTGGAGTTGCCCTCGTAACGGAGGTGAGATGAGAGGGAGATATGCGCGTACTCAGCCTGCATGATGCAGGTGAAATAGAGCGCTATTTGCGCCAGAATGCGCTCATTCACCTGTATGAGTTGGGCGATCTCGACGACTTCTTCTGGCAGCACACGACGTGGTATGCCTTCAAAGAGGCGGAACACATTCAATCGCTGCTTTTGCTGTACAGCGCCATAAATCCCCCGGTGCTGCTGGCAATCAGCGAAAATTTGCCCGCTCTGCGCAATTTGTTGCAATCCAGCATACACTTGCTTCCACCACGCTTTTACGCGCATCTCAGCGGCGACCTGTCAACGTTGCTGGCAGCATATTATCGTGTAAACTCACATGGCCTGCATTACAAGATGGCGTTAGTAGATACCTCACAGCTGGAAACGGTTGATACATCAGAGGTAATACAACTAACTGTGACTGACCTGCACGAATTGCAAACATTGTATCGCGTCAGCTATCCCGGCAACTCCTTTGACCCGCGCATGTTGGCAACAGGCCATTTCTACGGCATCCGGCGCGATCACACGCTGGTCAGCGTGGCCGGTGTGCATGTCTATTCACCGCGCTACAAGGTCGGCGTCGTTGGTAATGTGACCACCCATCCCGCCTATCGAGGAAAAGGGCTTGGAACGACGGTCTGCGCGCAACTTTGCCGTGAATTGTTGCGCACGGTTGAACATATCGGACTGAATGTGAAGGCTGATAATGGTGCAGCGATTGCCAGCTATAAAAGGTTGGGCTTTGAAGTGATTGGGGAGTACGAGGAAGCTTTGCTCTTCACACTTCTGTCTTAAACTCACCTGTCAAGTTAAGCGCATCGTCCAAAAAGCCGGTGTATTTTTTGCCTTTTGACGTATCCTTATACACCAATTGAGCGCGGCTGAGGCGCACCTGTAATTGCCATGAAGGTAGAGTGTACGCTATTGCCAACTCCGTGCCTATAGACGATACTGCACGTATTGCTAATTTGCAGCGAATGTACAGGTGATAACGGAGGAAAATTCATGAGCCGTCGAGACCAGATTCGCATGAGCGATGAAGAAATACGCGCATTTCTTCAGGAGCAGCGCACGCTACAGGTAGCCACCATTGATCACGATGGATGGCCGCACTTGATAGCGATGTGGTATGTGTTAATCAATGATCAGATAGTGTTCTGGACGTATGCAAAATCGCAAAAGGCCGTCAACCTGCGACGAGATGATCGGCTTACCTGCCTTGTAGAGACCGGAGTGCGCTATGATGAATTGCAGGGCGTTCAGATCAAAGGACGGGCCATTATCAAAGATGACCGCGAAACCGTCCAGCGTATAGGTGAAGCCATCTTTGAGCGAAACACAGGCTCATTAAACGAAAATACACGCCTGCTGGTTGCAGCACAGGCAGCGAAAAGAGTGCTGGTCTTTGTGGAACCTGTAGAGATTGTCTCATGGGATCACCGGAAGTTAGGTGGTGGCTATTAGTGATGGGTGAAAGCGAGCTAAATATTTATAGATCAGTGTTCGTGCTGGGAACTGGTAAATGGAAGCCTCCTTGTAATGTGAGGTAAAATAATGGCCTGCCGGTTTATTCCATACCGGCAGGCTAGAGCGTTGATGCGAACTGGTTCTCTTGATTGACTAATGGAACAACCCCGCCACGATAGAGATGGTCGCCATGATCGCTAACAGCATCAAGAACGCAATCACCATCAAACTGCCTCGCGCATAATGCGCGCTGCTACTGCTTGAATTTACGGTTTCATAATACGTCGGACGCTCTACTCCATACTCATAATCTTGCTGCATCCGTTCCTTCGTATAAGGCATACGCTGCGCGTAACGACGGGTATTCCCGGTTTTTAGTAAAAAGAGATAGAGGCTGAAGCGTGTGCCACCGATGATTAGCCCCATAACTACTAACAGGGCCACCAGCGCAACCAGAATGGGTTCCATTTTGTCTTTCCCTTTTCGGGCTTCTTGCCCGCTTATGGTGTTTCACCTTCCACCAGAATAGACGTAATATGTGGGAAATTTCAAAATGGGATTGGCCCTGTTTAAGTTGTTTCAAGGGAAGCACGCGCAACAGGCAAATTTAGAGAATAACCGTTACTTTGCGCTGCTTTCC